>NZ_DAIUCO010000098.1:0-16890 GCF_036846085.1 Noviherbaspirillum sp.
GTATTTAAGAAGCTCGACGAAGTGATGAAGCAGGGCGCGATTCTGGCATCCAACACATCGACACTGGACGTCGACAAGATCGCCAGCTTCACCAAGCGTCCGCAGGACGTCATCGGCCTGCATTTCTTCAGCCCGGCGAACGTAATGAAGCTGCTGGAAATCGTGCGTGGCGCGAAGACCGGCAAGGATGTGCTCGCGACGTCGCTGCAACTGTCGAAGAAGATCAAGAAGACCGGCGTTGTGTCGGGTGTCTGCGATGGCTTCATCGGCAACCGCATGATCGAGCAATACAGTCGCCAGGCAGGCTTCCTGCTGGAAGAGGGCGCATTGCCCGAGCAGGTGGACAAGGCAATCGAAAAATTCGGCTTCGCGATGGGCCCGTTCCGCATGGGCGACCTTGCCGGTAACGATATCGGCTGGTACATTCGCAAGCGCCGTTACGTCGAGAAGCCGGAAGTCACCTATTCGAAGACAGCCGACCTGCTGTGCGAAATGGGCCGCTTCGGCCAGAAGACATCCGCCGGCTGGTATGACTACAAGCCGGGCGACCGCAAGCCGTATCCATCGCAAGTCGTCAACGACATGATCATCAAGCACTCCGCCGACCTTGGCATCGAGCGCCGCAAGATCAGCGATGAAGAGATCGTCCAGCGACTGGTATTTGCGCTCGCCAATGAAGGCGCTCAGATCCTGGATGAAGGCATTGCGATGCGCGCATCGGACATCGACATGGTTTACCTGACCGGCTACGGCTTCCCGCTGTTCCGCGGCGGCCCGATGTTCTACGCCGATACCGTCGGCCTGCCGAACGTCGTGATGACGATGGAGAAGTTTGCAAAGGGACGTCATGGCGAGGCCTGGAAGCCCGCGCCGTTGCTGGCGAAGCTGGCCGCCGAGGGCAAGACGTTCAACTAAGCCCGCTGTCGTTGTCGAAAAAGCCCGGTCATGCACCGGGCTTTTTTCTTGTGGCGCCCGGATTTCGCAGGCCGGCAGCGGAAAATGCATGGATTAGAATGTGGTACAACATGCCGCGATCGTCCGATTGCGACGACAGCGCCGGACGGCATTTTCATGACATGCCGCGGCGCGAACACGAGGACCGAGATTGTGAATCACTTTAAACCGCCCGAATTTACGTTTGATTTTTCGAAGTACGACCTGATCATCGATGCTCGTTCACCGAGGGAATTCGAGGAGGACCATATTCCCGGCGCAGTCAACCTTCCCGTGGCAAACAACGAAGAGTATGCCGAAGTCGGCACGATGCACCGGACGAACAAGCATGGCGCGTACAAGATCGGCGTCCAGTACTCGCTGAAGAACATCGCGCGCCATCTCGAAGAAACGGTGTCGAAGTACGACGCGGCAAGCAATATCCTTGTGTATTGCTTCCGGGGCGGGAAACGCAGCAGGCTCTGGCTCGATGCGCTGGAAACCATCGGATATCAGGTCGAGCGCCTGCCGGGCGGATGGAAGAAATATCGTGCCTACGTGAATGAGCAGCTCGCTGTTGTGCCGGCGCAATTTTGCTACAACGTGTTGTCGGGGCCGACCGGATGCGGAAAGACACGGCTGCTGTATGCGCTGGCGGCCTGCGGCGCCCAGGTCATTGACCTGGAAGAGATCGCCATGCATCGTGGATCGGTGATCGGCGCGTTGCCGGGTACGCCACAGCCGACCCAGAAACTGTTCGACAGCCAGATATTGCAGAAGCTGAAGTCGTTCTCCACTGACCGACCCATCTGGGTGGAAGCGGAAAGCAAGAAAATCGGAAATGTGCAGTTGCCCGACGCGCTGTTGAGCACGATGCGCATGGGAGCAATCATCCCGGTTGACGCCGACATGGGCCAGCGCGTCCGCTTGTGGCGGGAAGATTACCGTCATTTCGAAGAAGATCCGCAATCGCTCGTGGGGCGGCTTGAGTATCTTCGTCCGTTGGTTGGAGGAAAGGAGCTCGATGAATGGCGGCTCCTGGCGGATGAAAGAAAAATGCCGGAGCTTTTCGAGCGGATCATGCGCAATCATTACGATCCTGCCTATGCACGGTCGACGCAGAAGAATTACCCGGGAATCGAAAAACTCGAAAAGGTATTCCTGACGGACTTGTCGCCCGATGGTTTGCTGCCGGTGGCCCGTGCCCTCATTGCACGGCACGACGCTGCCGGCTGATACATCGAGAGTCGCAGTGGGCTTTCCAAAAAATCGGGATGCGCGAGGACTGGTGGTATCTTAGTCCGCCTTTTACCTAACATTTCTAACATTTCGGATGGAACCATGTTCAAGAAACTAGCCTCGGACGCGCTGGGACTCAGCGACATTGGCGTCATTATCACGCCTGAAAACTACAAGGATGTCGATGCTGACGACTACCTGTTTCATGAAGACGGAGAGAAGATCTTCTTCCTGATCAAGTCGCGCAAGGATGAGTACTGCTTCACCAATCTCGCACTTATCCACGTGGACGGGGAATCGGCGGTGTCTTCCAAGCGCTCCATCCGGCGGTATGACTACGCCAGTTACCGCGTCTCCAATCCGCTGATCGAAACGGCCGGCACGGTGGACCTTGATGTGGAATTGAAATTCACCCTGGGTGACAAAGTGTTCAGCGTCGATATCCGGAAGAAATTCATTGAACAGGTCAAGGATATTTACAAGGCGCTGTTTTCGATCGGCAAACAGCAGACCCGTGATGAAATCGGGAGAAGCAACGCGATTCGGACGCTGGAAGCGACTGCTTCAATGTACAAGATCAA
The DNA here is from genome assembly GCF_036846085.1 of Noviherbaspirillum sp. NCBI lineage: Bacteria > Pseudomonadati > Pseudomonadota > Betaproteobacteria > Burkholderiales > Oxalobacteraceae > Noviherbaspirillum > Noviherbaspirillum sp. Next base: position 2,754 of record NZ_DAIUCO010000098.1, read on the forward strand.
CGATGGCGCCAGCGCCGCCACGATCGTTACCAATTTCAATGCGGTGCTGGAAAACCTGAACAGGGCGGTTCTGGACCGGCATACGAAGCGCGATTTTAGCGACGTGTTCCAAAAGTACATTCAGAGCTAGCATCTGATGGTCGATGCAATTGCGTGATGGCGGATTACCAGTAGTTCTCCGTCACAAATTGCCCCGGGATGGCGCGCCTGACAGGCCGCATGCCGCGTTCGTGCAGCAGGCGCCGCGTTTCCTCGATCATCTCCGGATTGCCGCACAGCATGATTCGCGACCCCTCCACACTGAGTGGCAGTCCTGCCCTTTGCTCCAGTTCTCCGTTTTGCAGCAGCGTGGTGATCCTGCCGCTGAGCGTTTTGCTGTCAGCCGGTTCATCTCTCGTCACCGATCGGATGACCTGCAGGCGTCCGGCATTGGATAAATTACCCGGCGGATTCTGCGCCAGGGCCGTCAGTTCGTCCCTGTATGCCAGTTCGTCTGCATGCCGCACGCAATGCACGAGTACCAGGTTGTGGAATCGGCCCCATACATATGGGTCGCGTAGTATCGAGATGAAGGGACCGATGCCGGTGCCGGTCGACAGCATCCAGAGATCGTTGCCATCTGTAAACCTGTCCACAGTCATGAAGCCGTAAGGTTGCCGTTCGATCCAGATGGGATCGCCCGGCTTGATCCCGTCGAGCTGGGTAGTGAACAGGCCGCCCTCGACGATGATGCCGTAAAACTCCAGCTCGGCGTCCGACGGTGCCGAGGTCATTGAATACGCGCGCCAGATCATGCCGGATTCGTCCGGCAGGCCCATTCGCGCATACTGTCCGGCGGTAAAGGAATATCCGTCGGGTTTTGTGGTCGTAAACGTCAATAGCTTGTCGGTCCATCGGTGCACTGAGGTGACGGTCTGCTGAGTGGCTTTCTGGGTCGCTTGCGGCGTTGCATTCATCTTGCTTCCGTCCTGTTGAAAACTCGACATTCGATCATCCTGTTTATACTAAGAGCTTGCCTCGGCAGGGACGCTTTATGTGCAGCACTGCGTTGCAGCTTCTCGCCATAGCTTACTATGAGTCGCCGCAGCGCCTTGTTCTGCCTAAAATCGTCCCGGCATACCTGACGCTCCCTACCGGGACAGGCTCTTGGTGCAAATCAAACGAAAAGGTACGCAATGACAAAAATCGTTCTGCTTGAAAAAATCCACGCGAGCGCCGTGGCGCACTTGAAGAGTGAAGGTTTTACCGACATCGTGCAATTGCCGACGGCGCTGACCGGCAAGGATCTGGCCGATACGCTGGCCGATACGGATATGATCGGTATACGGTCAGCTACACATCTTACCGCCGATATCCTGGAAAAGACGTCGCGCCTGCGTGCGATAGGCTGCTTCTGCATCGGCACCAACCAGGTCGACCTGGGCGCCGCGGCGGCACGTGGCATTCCGGTATTCAATGCGCCGTTCTCCAATACCCGCTCGGTCGCCGAGCTGGTCATCGCCCAGGCGATCCTGCTGCTGCGGCGGATTCCGGAGAAAAATGCGCGCGCCCACCGCGGGCACTGGGACAAGTCGGCGGTCGGATCGAACGAGGTGCGCAACAAGCTGCTCGGCATCATCGGATACGGCAATATCGGCGCGCAGGTCGGTATTCTCGCGGAGAGCGTCGGCATGCGCGTGTGCTATTACGACGTCGAGAGCAAGCTGCCGCTCGGCAATGCACGTCCCACCGCCAGCCTGGAAGAATTGCTGGAACTGGCCGATATCGTCACGCTGCATGTTCCAGGCGGAAATGCAACCGAGAACCTCATGACGCGCGACAAGATCAATCTGATGAAGCCATCGGCGGTGCTGATCAACGCGTCGCGCGGCGGTGTTGTCGAGATCGATGCGCTGCACGAAGCCTTGATGGAGAAGCGACTGGCCGGCGCCGCGCTGGACGTGTTTCCGGTCGAGCCGCGTAACGAGAAGGAAGAATTCGTCTCGCCATTGCGCGGTCTGGACAATGTGATCCTGACGCCGCATATCGGTGGCAGCACCGAGGAGGCACAGGAAAACATCGGGCGCGAAGTGGCGGACAAACTGGCGCGGTTCATGAAGGCGGGCACGACGCGCTGGGCGGTGAATTTCCCCGAACTGCCGCATGTGGAAAAGGAAGCGCGGAGCAGGGTGTTGAACGTGCACCGGAATGAGCCTGGAGTCATTGCGCGGATGAATGCCGATTTCGCGGCGGCAGGACTCAATATTGTCGCCCAGCATCTGCAGACGAAGGGAGCGATCGGCTATGTGATTACCGACGTCGATGCAGTCATTCCGAAATCCCTGCTGCAAAAAATCTGCAAGGAGCCGGCGACGATCCGGTGTGAGCTGATCTAGGAAATAACAAGGGGGATGGAACGGGATTTGCACCCCGTGGTCTTATTTAATCAATACTGCACATATTCAGTGTGTGCAGATGATGGCTGTCATCATGAAAAACCATCCCTCATGGATTGTCATACTGCTTACCGCGCACGGGGTCGCCTGCCTGTATTTGCTGCTGGGAATTTTTACCGGCTTTGCGACGCCCGTGTTTAGCGTGGTCCGGCACTTGCAGTAAAAACGATTCGCTCAAATAAAACGCGCTGCCATGAGACGGCAGCGCGTATGCTCGCCTGCAATCCTTACAGGCGCTTGCTGGTCACCACCCGCGCCTCGCCACGATCGCCGACGGTATGCAGCGTTACCGGCCTGCGCCATACGCGTCCGATATATTCCAGCGCCCGTTCAGCCCGCGCCAGATCGATGCCCCGGCCGTCGCTCTGGTGGTCATGAACCAGTTGCAGGCTGCCGTCGACATGCAGATGCTGTGCCGCGATGCGCGGCGCGCCGTAGTTGAATTTCGGCGACAGGATGGCTTCATGCACGGCATGCACCTCGCGCTCCGCGATCCGGATGTCGCCGTCACCGCGTTCCTGATAGACGAACAGGTCGAGTTTGTCGATCAGTTCGGCGCTGAGGTAGTTGCGGATGAAGCCAAAGTCGTCCTCCTCCTTCATGATCCGGCGCGCCGCATCGAGTCCCTGCTTCTCGACGATGTCTTCCCACATCGAAAATCCAAGGTGATACGGGTTGACGGCAAGGGCGAGCTGCCGCTCGGCGGCATACGGACGCACCACGTCGGAGTGGGCCTTGATAGCGGACAGGTACAAATCGTGGGGTAGGAAATCCGCTTCGCGCAGCAGCCGTGCATGCCAGTAGGAAGCCCATCCCTCATTCATGATCTGGCAGGCAAATACCGGATAGAAATAGAACGACTCTTCGCGGACCGCAAGGAAAATGTCGCGCTCCCAGTCTTCCAGTTCCGGCGCGTAATGTGCAATGAACCAAAGCAGGTCGTACTCAGGCTGGGGCGGGACCGGGATTCGCTTGGCGGCGGGCTTCTTGTCCGGCTGGGCGCTTTCTCCGGGAAGACTGCGATAACGCTGCTGAAAGGCGTCGAGCACCGGTTCCTCGTGCTTCGGATGATCGATTGGATACAAGTCGCGGTGCAGTTCGCGGTTGATATCGATATGCGGCTCCAGCGCAAGCGCCGCATCGAGCACGGCTTCGACACGGTCCTGGCCGTACTCGGTGACAGCCATTTCGATACGGTGGGCGCGGGCGGCCGCTTCCTCGAGGATGTGGCCGCCCGCCATCTTCATGAATTGCGCGAAGAGGTGATTGTTCTTCGCGAAATCGGCATGGCCGAGAACGTGCGCCGTGACGAGGGTGTTTTCCGGCAGGGTATTGTTGTCGACCAGATAGGCATGGCATGGATCGCCGGGGAACATCACTTCGAAAATGCGCGAATGACCCATTCCCTGGCGGATCAGTTGATGGATGTACCGGACGCCGAACGACCAGTGATGCATGCGGACCGGCAGTCCGTAGACGGCAATTTCCATCATGAAGTTATTGGGCACGACTTCGAAATCGACCGGATAGTAGTCAAGCCCTTGCTTGCGCGCGAGGTCTTCGATCTTCGCGGAATATTCCTTCAGGGTATCAATCGAATTGCACATGGGGACATATTTCCTTATTCGACCTGCTGGATGAAGAACTTGCGGATGGCTTTCCAGACATCGTCATGGCGGGCCAGGACGCTGCTGCCGATCGGTGCGCCGGTACGCTCGATCTCGCCGCACAGCATCTTCATCTCGGTCTCGCTGGTACGGGGCGAACCCGGGACGGTTTCCACATAACCGATAAAGTTCAGGAGGCTGCCGAGACGGGTAAGGCTTTCGATCGCGGCTGGCCGGTCCTCGGTGAAATTCTCGCCGTCGGACGCATAAAACAGATAGCCGTTGTACTGCGAGGGGTCGTACTGGCTTTCGATCATATCCACCGCGAGCTTGAATGCGGTGGACGCCCCGGTGCCGCCGGTTCCGCTGACATTGAAGAATTCATGCTCCGAAAACTCCCATGCCTGCGTGGTATGCGCGATAAACCGTGTTTCCACCTTCGCATAGCGGCGGCGGATGCCCTGTAGAACGAAAAAGAAGAAGCTCTTGGCTAATTTTCGCTCTGCATCGGTCATGCTGGCGGATACATCCAGCGCGAAGATGACTACCGCGTTGGTCGCGGGCTTGCGCCGCTGCACCAGTTGCCGGAAGCGCAGGTCTTCGTTGGTGAAGGGCACGGGGTTTTCCTGTACGGCGCGCCGCTTCACTGCTTCCTTTACGGTCCGCCTGCGGTCGAGGCGGGCACGGGCGCCGTGCTTGTCCCAACCCTCACGCACCATTTCCTCGTCATTGATGCTGGTATTGCGCTTCGGCTGCAGGTCGGGCAACTGCAATTCCTCCCACAGCCAGTCGATGATGTCATCGACCTTGAACTCGAGCAGCAGTTTCACTTCACCATCGTTGTTGCCGCCTTCGCCGGCTTCGTCGCCCATGTCGGGTTGCGCCTGCCGCAGCACGTCGCCGGGCTTGCCCTTGCCCTGGCCGGCCGCGGTCTGCGTCTGGGAATTCGAATCCGACAGCCTGAAGCGCGCATGCTCCAGCAGGTGCACCGGAACCTGCACCGTCCTGTCCTGCGAGCCGGTGATGACATCCGGGCCGGCTACCAGGTTGGGCAGGTTCTTCTGCACCGCCTCGCGCACTTTTTCGTTGTGCCGCAGCCAGTCGCGCGACCCGCGTGAAAACAGGTCGTACCACGGGCTCTCAGCGGACATCGTAATGTGATTCACCATATTTGGACCTTAAAGCACAAACTGCATGCATCATCTGACCGCTGACGGCATCTCGAACGTCACTCCTGCGCCATCAGTGTCGTTACATAATTAAGCGCCTCGCGCGCACTGTGGCTGTCGTATCCGTACTCGTCCACCAGCCGCTGTTCCACCACCGAGATCTTCTGCCGTACCTCATCGTCGGGGCGGGTCGTGGAGCTCACCAGGCGCAATACATCGCGCCGTTGTTCAAACAGGTATTGCTGGACAGCGTTGTGCAGCTGGGCGTGGCTGTCGAGCGTAAACTTCTCGCCGCGCTTGTAGGCGCCCATCGCTTTCCTGACCACCTCTTGACGGAATGACTGCTTGCCGGAGTCGGAAATATGGATCTTCTCCTCCACGGCTCGCAGGAAGCGTTCGTCGGGGCGCCGCTCCTCGTTGGTGATCGGGTCCTTGATCTGGCGGTTGTCCAGCATCGCTTCCACCTCGTCGAGATACTTGTCGAGCAGGTCCTGCGCTTCCTGCTCGAAGGAGACGAACAGCGCCTTGTGCACGTCTTCCTTGACCCAGCGGTTGTAAAAATCCTTGCGTGCCAGGACCAGGTAATCAACCCACTTGCGCTTCTTCTTCGGATCGATGCGCGCATCCGACTCGATCGAGTCCTTGATCGCCAGGAGAACATCCATGGTGGTCAAGCTTTTGACATTGGATTGAATGATGGCGTTCGATAAGGCATTGATCACGAAGCGCGGCGAGATGCCCGCCAGTCCTTCGTCCGGCATCTTTTGTTTCATGCGCTCTACGTCGGCATGACCATAGCCTTCGACTTCCTCGTGCGCGTACAGGCGGATCTTCTTAGCCAGTTCGAGGTCGCGTTCGTCGTTGTCGTTCAGGCGCGTCAGGATCGCGAATACCGCCGCCGCATGCAATGCATGCGGATCGAGGTGCACCTGCCGGAATGCGGGCGCGGCGGAGGAAATCAGCTTCTTGTAAATTCGCGCCTCGTCTTTGTAATTGAGTGTGTACGGAACCTGGATGATCACCATGCGGTCGAGCAGCGCTTCATTCTCGCTTTCCTGCAGAAAGCGGCGGAATTCCGCAAGGTTGGTGTGCGCGAGAATGGTCTCGTCCAGATAGATCAGCGGGAAGCGCGACACCTTCACGTTCTTTTCCTGCGTAAGTGTGAGGAGCAGATACAGGAATTCACGCTTGACCTTGAGGATCTCGATCATTTCCAGCATGCCGCGGCTGGCCGCATACACCGCACCCGACCATGACCATGCCCGCGGATCGCCTTCGTCGCCGTACTCCGCAACTTTCGACAGGTCGACAGAGCCGACAAGGTCCGCCAGGTCGGCAGTGGTGGGGTCATGCGGTGCGTAAGTGCCGATTCCCACGCGGCCGGCTTCGGAAATGAAGATGCGTTCCACCGGCATCTTCAGAAAATCGCCGCCGTAATCGTTCTCCAGGCGGGTGCGGCAATGCGGGCAAACCTCGCCCTTGATTTCGACGCCATACGTCTCGCGGAACGATCCGCGCAAGGTATGCGGCACCAGGTGCAGCGGTGATTCATGCACCGGGCAGCCCTGGATCCCATACACCGCGCCGGCGTCGGTCATGCTGTATTCCTCAAGCCCGCGCTTGAGAAGGATGACCAAAGTGGATTTGCCGCCTGATGGCGGGCCGAGCAGCAGCAGCAGGCGGCGGCCGACTTCCGAACCCGCGGCCGCGGCCTTGAAGTAATCGACGACGCGGTCGATGGATTCGTCGATGCCGAACAATTCCTGGTCAAACAGCTTGCGGCTGAATTTTCCATCCTCGTTTTCGCCACCCATCCAGCGAATCATGTCCCACATATATTGATGCGAAGTGCGTGCTGCGCCATGCGGATCCGCCGGCAGGATCTCTTCGAGGAACTGCGACAGCGGACCGGACCAGTACACCGCGCGGTGGTTCTTGGTGAAAGCCACCAGGCTCTGCAAAAAATTTTCTTGCTGTTCGGTATGTTTGGTTGAATCTAGATTCGACATCGCATGTGCTCCGCGTGAAGTTGGTGGGACGTGATTCTGTGGACATCTGAGACGATCTTCCGTTTCTGATGCGCCCGATTTAAGTATAGGGCGCTACGAAAAAAGCGAATGATGAGAACGATCAAGGAAATCTTCGCAATATGACCGATATGCAATCCATTTCGCACCACCCTTGAGGTAGCAAGATGCGTGCAAGGAAAACGTACACAAGCGAATGTAAATGCGACTCGCTGCGCTGCATGTACAAGACATACCTGCCATGTCGATGAATCACCGCCCACACGATGCATTCGGATGCTCCCGATTGTTGCGACGCGCAAACAACGCTGATCGCTGCAGGGGAATCCGCGTTCCTGGATGAGACAGATACCAACGTCCAATCAGCGCCAATCGCGTCGAGCCAGAATGAAGCGTACGAAAGTGTCGTGTACTTGCGAACAGGAGCCCTGCGATAGCAATGTCATCAGTCGTGCCGGGAGTGCTGCCGCCATGACTATCAACGGCGGACCATAGAGCGCGGATGACACGGTCGGCGACAGCGGTATCTGCGGTAATCGCCATTCACCGATGTTGGAAAAAGCGATGACTTCATGCGCCGGCATTGAACATAGATGCAGGGGCACCGTCAGAAGCGCGTATCGTGTGTCACGGATCGGGAGAGACGGTGGATTTCGTTGCGTTATTGATGCACTGGTACGAACCGCCGCGGTGCATTGAACCGTTCACCTGGACGAACTTCAACAAAACGCAAACTACCTTCCGGATGTGTTGAAAATCTGCAATCTTTAGTACATGGAACAGCATTTGCAATGGGTTTTGTTGTATAAATTAATGCACCATCTCCATGCAAAAGTGAATCCACGAAATATGTTGCCGTACAGATGGTGGTGGTTGGCAATCATGGCCTGTTGCACCCATGTTTTCCTTCCGTTTGCCAGGAAGGGTTGAAGATCCAGGAGTTCAGTCGATGACCATTACACTCGCTCGCCAGCATTCCGTATATGACACCAAGGCCGTCGAGAGCGCGCAGGAGAGGGCGCGCGCGATGAAGTCAGTCGAGCTCGAAGCATTTTATGGAAACATGCTCGAACTCGGCGGAGAACGGTTCCTAACTACTCCCTCGACTGCGGATGCACTCGATCCGCTCTATGAAGATTGTCCCAACTTCGGCGAAGTCCTGGATGATCTGTCCCGCTATCTCGGCCTCGCCCTTGCAGGCGGCGCAAGCTTCAACGTCATGCCGGTCCTGCTCCTCGGCGATCCCGGCGTCGGCAAAACGCATTTCGGCAAGCGGCTGGCCGGCGTACTCGGCACCGAATTCGAGTTCATCAGCATGAATGCCCTGTCGGCGGGTTTCGTCATTACCGGCAGCTCATCAAGCTGGCGGGGTGCGAAATGCGGCAAGGTTGCGGAGCGCCTGGTAAGGGGACGTTTCGCCAATCCGGTCGTATTGCTCGACGAAGTCGAAAAAGCCACCGGCTCGACGCAATCCGATCCGATGGCGGCGCTGTACCAGTTGCTGGAGCCCGAAACGTCGCGCGCTTTTCATGACGAATTCATCGATCTCGATCTCGATGCCAGCCAGGTATTCTGGGTACTTACCGCCAATAGCCTGGAAGGCATTCCACCGGCCTTGCTCAGCCGCATGGCCATCTACGAGGTGCCGTCGCCGACCCCCGAGCAGGCGGCGGCCATTGCACAGAAAGTGTATGCCGGGCTGCTGAAGGAGCTGAAGCTGCAACAGATGGAGACCGGGTTATCCGATAGCGTGCTGGATAAATTATCCGAAATTTCGCCGCGCGAAATGCGCAAGGCCTTGCTCGACGGACTCGGATTCGCTGTCGCGGCGGGCAGGAGCGGGCTGACGCCGGAGGACGTGCGTGTCAAGCCGGATGTCTGCAAGCGCCGCATCGGTTTTTGATTTGCCTGCCGGGAGAGGATACCGGCACATTCATAGTTGGATGTCTTCCTTCTGCGACCGGCACGCTTGTTGCGTCGCCGGCCTGGCGTGAATGTGCACGTCTGGTGCGTTCAGGAAAACCAATTCGGCATTTACCGGGAAATCTACTTTGACTCAACACTTTCTACCTGAAGGCGGCCGGCAGGCGGCTGCCGACCTGCATACCATCGTGGTCGTCGGCGGCGGTGCCGGCGGACTCGAACTCATCACCGCGCTCGGCGACAAGCTCGGCAAGAAGAAAAAAATCAAGGCGGTACTCGTGGACCGCTCGCCGACGCATCTATGGAAACCCTTGCTGCATGAGGTCGCGGCGGGCAGCCTCGACCTCAACGCCCACCAGGTTGAATATATTGCCCAGGCGCGCTGGCATGGATTCGAATTCCAGCAGGGAGCATTGATCGGGCTGGACCGGGACCGGAAATGCATTACCGTTGCCGCATCCCATGACGTGGATGGCGTCGAAATCCTGCCGCAACGCGACATCCCCTACGACACACTGGTACTTTCCATCGGCAGTGTGACCAGCTACTTCGGCGTGCCGGGTGCGGAGCAGCATGCGATTGCCCTCGATACCACCGAGCAGGCGGAGCGCTTTCGCCGACACCTGATCGCCGCCTGCATGCGTGCGCAAAACCATATCGGCGAGCATGCGGGCGATGCGCGTCCGCAGGTGGATATCGCCATCATCGGCGGCGGTGCGACCGGCGTGGAATTGTCGGCCGAATTGCGCAACACCGCTCAGGTGCTGCGCGCCTACGGCTTGCATAAACTTGACCCGGTGAAAGACGTCCGCATCACGATCATCGAAGCGGGGCCCAGGCTGTTGGCGGCGCTTTCCGAGCGGGTGGCAAATGCCACCACCGAACAGCTGCGGACGATGGACATCACCGTGCTGACTTCGGAAAAAGTAACCGAGATCCGTGAACGGGCGGTGCTGACCGCGAGCGGCAAGGAGTTGCATGCCGACCTGATCGTCTGGGCTGCTGGCATTCGTGCGCCGGAGATCCTGCCGAAGCTCGGCCTGCCGGTGAACAAGCAGGGACAGATCGTGGTGGCGCAGACGCTGCGGACCGAGGCCGATCCGAATATCTTCGCATTCGGCGATTGCGCGAGCTGCCCGTCGTCCGATACCGGCAAGCCGGTGCCGCCGCGTGCCCAGGTGGCCCACCAGCAAGCGAATTTCCTGTACCGGCAGCTGCGCCGTCACCTTGCCGGGCAGCCGCTGCAGAATTTCAAATTCCGCGACAAGGGGTCGCTGGTTTCCCTCGGTCGCTTTAGCGCGGTCGGCAACCTGATGGGCAACCTGACCGGCGGCACGATGATGGTCGACGGCATGATCGCGCGGCTGCTGTATTCATCGCTTTACAGGATGCATGTGATGGCGCTGTTCGGCTTCGTGCGGATGGTGCTTGATACGATTGTGCATTGGCTGCGCCGCAAGACCGCGCCGCGCATCAAGCTGCACTGAACGCCGCTTTTGAAGGGGCGCGTTGCGCGCCTCGCAATCGGTAAAAAGGTCTCTGCCGCTGTAAATCTTTCCAAACGCTCACAAGCTGCAGTGGATCGCCTTCGCGGTCACTGCCGCCGGCTTCGGTGCGCAGGCCGCGGCGCCGGTGGCATACAGGCCGGCAATCGATGTTCGTCCTTCGCCGTTCACCTCAAGCAGGCCTTCATCGTCGAATTCCGGGCCCAGGCTGCGCACGAGGTCGATGCCGGTATCGTCGCCGGGGATGGCATAGACAGCGTCGTAGCGCCTGATGGCGCCGGTACGCAGGTGCAGCGATGCATTCCCTTCCTTCTCGACGTCGACGCTGACGATCGCGTCCTGTACGATGGGTATGCCTGCCTCGCGCAATGCCGCGCGGTCATGCTGGGCGAAACGCAGCGGACGTCCCAGCGTGAGCAGTGCGATGGATGAAGCAAAGTGATTCAGGTAAAGCGCCTCACCGACGCTGCGGGTGTCGTTGCCGACCACCGCCACGCGCTTGCCCGCCGCCTCGCTGCCGTCGCACAGCGGGCATTGCCTGATTGCTCCGCGCCGGATCGCCAGCCTGAAGCCGGCCGGAAGCGGCTGCGCGTCCGCGCAATCGAGCGCCAGCAATACGGTTCGCGCACGAATCGCCTCGTCTCCCGAGAAACAGAAGAAGTCGCCGCCGACGATTTTCTCGATCCGGTGCACGACGGAGGTATTAATGCGCACGCCATGACGGATCGTCTCCGCCTGCAGGCGCGAAAGCAGTCGTGCGCGATCGCTGCCGGGTGCCGGCGGCACGGCGCCGGTATCGAAAATCCTGACCGCGTGCTGCATGCCGGCAAGCTCCATGGCTGCGCTCAGGCCTGCCGGGCCGGCGCCGATGATCACGCAATCCAGTTTCTGAGGTGAAGTATGCATGCCTTGTCTCCATTGGTGATCACCCGATGCAGGCAGGTTCCATGCCGGGCCGGGTAATGCGCGAAGCTATTCCGCTTCGATGCCGCCGGGATTCACGACCAACCGGCGGAAACGCAGGGTCGATTTCGTCTCGACGTGCCCGGCCCACTGCTGCACGACTTCAACGGGCTTGTCTTTCGCGAGCTGCCGCATAAGGAAGGAGTTGCGCAATACCTGCGGCCCGAAGCCGCCGCGCGGGTGCAATGCCGCGCCGTTGGCCTTGAGTACCGCCTGCACCTTGCGGTACAGCGTGGCCGGGAGCATCCTGCCGCCCTTGCCGGAAACGAATACGGTGCGTTCGCCTGCCAGGGGCAAGGTCTTTCGAACGTCGAGCCAGCGGCGCAGCGGTTCCCGGGCAAAGGGCACGATGGGTGCCTTTCGTTCCGGCACCTTGCCGTGGGCGGGGATATCGATATACGGGGGCTCGGCGTCGAGCATGATCTGGTCGAGTTGCAGGCCGACGACTTCGGCGGTGTACAAGCCCGATCCGATGATGAGAACCATCATTGCCTGGTCGCGATAGTCGCGCCAGAACCGTGGCGGTGTCGCCAGCACCATGCGCACGAAGGCATCGTCCTCCTGCGACGCCAGTGCGACCGGGCTGCGGTCGGGCGCGGGACGGTAGTACTTGAGGAGCACCGCGCATGGATTGCCGCCGCGGCGGAGACCCACCTTCTTCAGATGCTCGAACGCTTCGCCGAGCAGCTTCAGGTAACGGCGTCGCGTGGAATCTTCCGCCGGCCTGCCGTCCTTGGCATGCAGGCCATCAAGAAACTGTGCGATGCGATCCGATTGCACCGAGCGAAGATCGAGTTCATGCAGGGAAAGATAGTCGATGAAGCGCCGCCACATCGCACAGTGCTGCCGTACCGATCGCTCGGCATAGAGAAAGCCTTCCGAATGCGGCATGCTGCGCCGCCAGTTTTCGAAAGCCGCCCGTGGATTGCTCAGCCACTGGCGCGCGTGCCCGGGTCCCGATGAATCAAGTAGATCGAGTTGCTCCACGATGTGCTCCATCCATGCCGCGTATCGGCCAGCGGCAGCCGGGCGAATTGATCGCATGGTAATGAGAGTGAAGCAAAGGGAAGGGGTTCAATGAAGCAAGTCAATGCTTTGAAGAAGAACAAACGCAACGTGGAATGCAATATACCGGAACCGCATCTTGCTTCTTGGTTTCTGGGGTCCGGTTTTGCACTGGCTGATTCCAGCCGGATTGGCATCATTCGGTGTCGGTATATTGCATTTCGCGGTGGTGTTCGAAGTGTCCTACACCACTTTGCCCATCAATCCTTCGTTTAGCAGAGCGTCGAGCGCCCGTGCCTCGATCGGTCTGCTGTAGAAATACCCCTGCGCAAGCTCACAGTTGTTTTGCGCAAGGAATGTCGCCTGCTCTGCGGTTTCTACGCCTTCGGCGATCACCTTCAGGCGAAGATTGCGGGCCATGACAATGATGGTGCTGACAATGGCCGCATCGCTTGGATCCTGGCCGATGCCGCTCACGAAGGAGCGATCGATCTTGAGGGCATGGATCGGAAATCGTTTCAGGTAAGCAAGGCTGGAATATCCGGTTCCGAAATCATCGACGGATAGTTGCACCCCCATGTCGAACAGGCGCTTCAACGTCGCGGTGCTTTCTTCACCGGGTTGCATCAGCACGCTTTCCGTAATCTCGAGTTCCAGGGCGCTGGCGGGCAGGCCGGCGCGGTCGAGAATGCCCTGAACCTGGCCGGCGAAATCGGGTTGCAGCATCTGCCTTGCGGACAGGTTGACGGCAATGCACAGGTCTTCATGACCGGCATCCCGCCATCGGCGCAACTGGCCGCATGCTTCGTCCAGCACCCATTCTCCGATGCGGGTGATCATTCCGCTTTCTTCCGCGATGGGAATGAATTCGAGTGGAGGCACGAAACCCCGGCCCGGATGACGCCAGCGCAGCAGGGCCTCGACCGACACGATCCTGCCGGTAGCGATATCCACTTGGGGCTGGTAATGCAGGCGCAATTCACCTTTCGGCAATGCCATTCTCAATCGGCTCTCGATCGACATCCGCTGCTGGGCTGCGTGATCAAGGGCCGGCGTGAAAAACTGGAAATTGCCGCGTCCCCTGGATTTTGCGTGATACATCGCCGTGTCCGCGGCGCGCATCAGCGCTTCGACGCTTTCGCCGTCCTCTGGATATATGCCGATCCCGATACTTCCGCTGGTATGCAGGTCCATCGCGTCGATCATCAGCGGCTGTTCCAGCGCAGCAAGGACGTTTTGCGCGAGCGCCGCGGCCTGGTCGCCGCTGTCCAGTCCCGTCAGGCAGATCACGAATTCATCGCCGCCCAGGCGCGCCACCGTGTCGCTCTTCCGTACGCATTGCCTGAGTCGGTGCGACACTTCGCACAACAAGCGGTCTCCCACGATGTGGCCAAGCGAATCATTGATGTGCTTGAAGTTGTCCAGGTCGACGAACATCAACGCCATCGATTTTCCGGTCCGGTCTGCCTGGACAATCGCCTGTGTGACGCGGTCCTGCAGCAA
>NZ_DAIUCO010000099.1:0-16784 GCF_036846085.1 Noviherbaspirillum sp.
GAAGTGAAGGACCTGATTTTCCATCCGGGCTTTTCCACCGCCGACCAGATCACCGAACTGGCCGGCCGCGGCATCGGCATGGACGTGGTGCGTTCCGAGGCGACGGCGCTCGGCGGCCGCGTATCGACCATGTCCGAATCCGGCAAGGGCGCGGTCTTCACCATTCACCTGCCGCTCACGCTGGCGGTCACGCAGGTTGTGCTGCTGTCGAGCGGTGGCAAAACCTACGCCGTGCCTTCGGTGCTGGTGGAGCAGGTTCAACAGCTCAAGACCAATCCGCTTGCTGCCGCCTACAATGACGGCGCGGTGATGTGGCAGGGGCAGCGTGTGCCGCTCTATTTCCTCCCGGGGCTGCTGGGCGATGCGGCGGCCACGCCGGTAACCCAGCAGTATTCCCCGTTGCTGATCCTGAAGAGCGGTAACGACCGTGTTGCCCTGCACGTGGACGAGATCGTCGGCAACCGCGAGGTGGTGGTCAAGAACATCGGTCCGCAGCTCGCGAGGATGATCGGCATTGCCGGAGCGACGGTTCTCGGTTCGGGAGATATCGTGCTGATCCTGAATCCGGTGCCGCTGGCACAGCGTGCAGTCCAGGCGAATCTCCGCGCACCGCGAATCATCCCTTCCGACGCACCGGAATCGATGGGCGCGGTTGCGGAGATGGGCGGCTCGCAGCCGCTCGTGCCGGGAGCGGAGCCGGTGCAGGGATTGCGTACGCAAAATATCGTGATGGTGGTCGACGACTCCCTCACGGTGCGACGTGTGACGCAACGTCTGCTGGCTCGCGAGGGATATCAGGTCGTGCTTGCCAAGGACGGCGTGGATGCGCTCGAGCACCTGCAGTCGGTAACGCCGGACGTCATGCTGGTGGATATCGAAATGCCGCGCATGGATGGCTTTGACCTGACCCGCAACGTTCGCGGCGACGAGCGTACCCGTCACATTCCGATCGTGATGATCACATCCCGTACTGCGGCCAAGCACCGTAATTACGCGATGGAACTCGGCGTCAACGAGTATCTCGGCAAACCGTATCAGGAAGAAGAACTGCTGCGCCTGATCGCTGGTTATATCGGCAAGGTCGTGCCGGCTGCCTAAAAGCGGTCGCAGTACTCAAAAGCCCGCACTGGTTGCGGGCTTTTTTTATAGGCGGACTGGAAAGGCAAGGTCGTTGGCAGTGGCGACGCGAAAGGCGCGCCCAAGCCAACGAGATTGGGTTATTCGTCGACTGCCGTAACGGACGCCTTCTTGACGACCGCATAACGGGTCAATGTCGCCTGGCGGGCGACGTCATGCTGGATCACCGGAAGGGGATAATCGCGACCGAGTACAAGACCCGCTTTCTGCAGCACGGCAGCCGGCGCCAGCCACGGCGCATGCACGTACTTGCCAGGCAGTGCGGACAATTGCGGCAGATAGCGCCGGATGAATTTACCTTCGGCATCAAACTTTTCCGATTGGGTGATCGGGTTGAAGATGCGGAAATAAGGCTGCGCGTCGCAGCCGCTGGATGCCGCCCATTGCCATCCGCCGTTGTTGGCGGACAGATCGAAGTCATTCAGCTGCTCAGCGAAATAGCCTTCGCCCGAACGCCAGTCGATGCCGAGATCCTTGATCAGGAACGATGCGGTCACCATGCGCAGGCGGTTGTGCATGTAACCGGTCTGGTTGAGCTGCGCCATCGCCGCATCGACCAGCGGATAGCCGGTCGCACCGCAGCACCAGGCATTGAACAGGGTCTGCGCCTGTTCGCCCGACTCCCAGCGGATCGCATCGTATTCCGGCTTGAAGCAGCGCTCGGCCACATGCGGATGGAAATGCAGGATCATGAAATAGAAGTCACGCCAGATCAGTTCCGAAAGCCAGGTCGTGGAACCGCTGCAGCCTTGCAGGCGCATCGCATCGACCGCCTTGCGTGCCAGCCCCCGTATTGATATGGTGCCGAACCGCAAATGTACCGACAAATAGGACGGACCCTTCACGGCGGGAAAGTCGCGCGACAGGTGATATTTGTCGACACGCGATGCAAAGTCCTGCAGCAAGATCTCCGCTCCCGACATGCCGGTTGGCATGCCGAGCGTACCGAGGTTGGTTTTTTCGAAGCCCATGTCGGCAAGCGCGGGCATGTCGCCGCGGAGGTTTGGCGGCGGTTCGGCCAAGCGGGTGCAATAGGATTCGACCGGGTAGGCTTTCAGGAAAAAATCGTCGCCCGCGAGGTGCAATCTCTTCAGCCAGGCATTCTTGTAGGGTGTGAACACCGAGAATGGCTTACCGGCCAGCGACAGCACTTCATCGGTCTCGAAAATGACCTGATCCTTGAACGCCATCAGCGTCCGCCCGGCTGCTTGTAATTCCTCCGCGACCATCGCATCGCGGGAAACGGCATGCGGTTCATAGTCGCGGTTGACGAACACCGCATCGACGCCGAGTTGCTCGGCCAGTGCCGGGATCGCCGTCAGCGCATCGGCGTGCCGGACGATCAGCCGGCCTCCCTTGCGGCGCAATGCCTCATCCAGTTCGATCACGCTTTGAAGAATGAATTCGACGCGGCGGTCCTGCCGGGGCAGATTATCGAGGATGGCGCGATCGAAGATGAAAACGCAAAACACCTGCTCGCTTTGCTTGAGTGCATGAAACAGCGCGGCATGATCGAAAACGCGCAGATCGCGCCTGAACCAGACAAGGGATTTGTTGAATGTGGGCATGCGGAAGTCCAAGGGGTGAAGCGGCAGGGCCGATAGCAGCCGTCAATGATAAAATCGCCATTATCGTGAAACCAGGTGATGGCGTGCAAACGCCAGACCCGCAGAAATCGGCCGATTCCGCGGACACCGCCGGCCTGGCCGATCCGGCAACCAACCCAATTCCACATTCCGAAACCGTGGCAGATCATAACCTAAACCTTTCGGATCATTTTTTGATCGCCATGCCCTCCATGCTCGACCCGATGTTTGGCGGCACGGTCGTCTACCTGTGCGAGCACAACACGGATGGCGCCCTGGGCATGATTGTCAATAAACCAACCGACATCATGCTGGACGAGTTACTGGAGCGCATCGACCTCGAACCCGAGGCGGGCGCCGACTGGACGGCGATCGGCAGCAAGCGGGTCATGTTCGGCGGGCCGGTACAGGCCGAGCGCGGATTCGTGCTCCATGCCATACCCGGCGACTTTTCCTCCACCCTGGAAGTATCGAGCCAGGTAGCACTGACCAATTCCAGGGACATCCTCGAAGCCGTGGCGAAGGGCAGGGGGCCGGAACGCCTGCTGGTCACTCTCGGGTGTTCCAGCTGGAGCGCTGGCCAGCTCGAACAGGAAATCACGAACAACGGCTGGCTGACGGTGCGCGCCGATCCTTCCATCATTTTTGATTTGCCGGTCGAACAGCGCTTCGTCGCCGCCATGAAACTGCTGGGGATCGACCCGATGATGCTGGCCGGCGAAGCCGGGCATGCCTGACCGGGCCTTCGATGCAGACGATACTCGGCTTCGACTTCGGCCTGAAGCGCATTGGCGTGGCGATCGGCAATACATTGATCAGGCAGGCGCAGCCGCTGACGATTATTTCGGCCGCCACCAATGACGGTAAGTTCGCGGCGATCGAGGTGTTGATCAAGGAATGGCAACCCGGCCTCTGCGTAGTCGGGTTGCCGAGCCATCCGGACGGAACAGAGCATGAAATGACGGTACGCTGCCGGCGGTTCGCCAACCAGCTGCACGGACGTTTTGGCGTCGAGACGACGCTGGTCGACGAGCGCTATTCATCGGCGGTGGTATCCCAGCGGCGCGGCGACCTGATCGATGCGGAAGCCGCCGCAATTATTCTGCAACAATATTTCAATGACCATGCCCAACCTTAACCTTGATGCGGAAGCGCTGTACACGGCGCTTGCGCACAGTATCAAATCCGGTCTGGCGGATGCGGACAATGTCGCCATCGTCGGCATCCATTCCGGCGGCGCCTGGCTGGCGGAAAGGCTTGCTTCCGAGCTTCAGCTCGGTGAGCGCCTCGGATTCATCGATGTGTCTTTTTACCGCGACGACTATGCGGAAAGGGGATTGCACGCCGATGTGAAGCCGAGCCAGATTCCTTTCGCGGTGGACGGTGCAACCATCCTGCTGGTCGACGACGTGCTGTACACCGGACGGACGACCCGTGCCGCCATCAATGAACTGTTCGACTACGGCCGGCCGGCCCGGATCATGCTGGCGGCCCTGGTGGATCGCGGCGGCCGGGAATTGCCGATCGCCGCCGATTTCGTCGCCGAGACCGTGTCGCTTCCGAATGACCGGCAGCTGGTGCTGCAACGCGCCGACGACGGCCGATTCTCGTTTACGGTGGACCATGCTTAATCCGCAACTGAACAAAAACGGCGAGCTGACGCATCTGCTCACCATCGAAGGCCTGCCGAAGGCTGTCATCAACCACATTCTCGATACCGCATCTTCCTTCGTCGGCATCAGCGACCGCGACGTGAAAAAAGTGCCGCTGATGCGAGGCAAGAGCGTCTTCAATCTCTTCTTCGAGAACTCTACCCGTACCCGCACCACGTTCGAGATCGCCTCCAAGCGGTTGTCCGCAGACGTCATCAACCTGAATATTTCCGCCTCCAGCGCCAGCAAGGGCGAATCGCTGCTCGACACCATCGACAACCTTGCCGCGATGCATGCCGACATGTTCGTGGTGCGTCATGCACAGTCCGGCGCGCCTTACCTGATCGCCAAGCACCTGACCGATACCAACCAGCCGCATGTGCATGTGGTGAATGCCGGCGACGGGCGACATGCGCACCCGACGCAGGGGCTGCTCGACATGTACACCATCCGTCACTACAAGAAGGACTTCACCGGCCTGACGGTGGCGATCGTCGGCGACATCCTGCACAGCCGCGTCGCGCGTTCCGACATTCATGCATTGACGACGCTTGGCGTGCCGGAGGTGCGGGCGATCGGTCCGCGCACCCTGTTGCCGGGCGGGCTCGAGCAACTCGGTGTGCGTGTCTTTACCGACATCAACGAAGGGCTTAAGGGCGTCGACGTCATCATCATGCTGCGTCTCCAGAACGAGCGCATGACCGGCGCGCTGCTGCCCTCCGCACAGGAATTTTTCAAGAGCTACGGCCTGACGCCGGAACGGCTGGCGCTCGCCAAGCCCGATGCGATCGTCATGCATCCCGGGCCGATGAACCGGGGCGTCGAAATTGATTCGGCGGTCGCCGACGGATCGCAGGCAGTCATCCTGCCGCAGGTCACATTCGGCATCGCGGTGCGCATGGCGGTCATGAGTATTTTGGCGGGAAATTAATACGATGAAGATTCACATCAAGCATGGCCATCTGATCGATCCGGCCAGCGGCGCGGATGCGCAACAGGATTTGTTTATTGCCGACGGCAAGGTGGCCGGTGTTGGCCAGGCGCCCGCCGGTTTTGCCGCCGAGCGGGTGATCGACGCCAGCGGCCTGACCGTGATACCGGGACTGGTCGACGTAAGCGCCCGCCTGCGCGAGCCGGGTTATGAATACAAGGCGACGCTGGAATCGGAAATGCAGGCCGCCATCCAGGGCGGGGTGACCAGCCTCGTCTGTCCGCCCGATACCGATCCGGTGCTGGACGAGCCTGGCCTGGTGGAGATGCTCAAGCACCGTGCCAAGGGGCTGAACCTGGCGCATGTGTATCCGCTGGGCGCGCTGACCGTCGGCCTTAAGGGCGAGGCGCTGACCGAGATGGCCGAGCTGACCGAGGCCGGCTGCATCGGCTTTTCCCAGGCTGACCTGCCGATCCTGGACACCCGGGTGCTGATGCGCGCGATGCAATATGCGAAGACCTTCGGCTATACGGTATGGCTGCGTCCGCAGGATGCCTACCTCGGCCGCGGCGGCATCGCCCATAGCGGCCCGGTGGCCTCCCGGCTGGGGTTGTCCGGCGTGCCGGTCATGGCCGAAACAATCGCGCTGCACACGATTTTCGAGTTGATGCGTGCCACCGGCGTACGGGTCCATCTATGCCGGATGTCGTCCGCAGCGGGACTGGAACTGGTGCGCGCCGCGAAAAAGGAAGGCTTGCCTGTCACCTGCGACGTCGGCGCCCACCATATCCACCTGATCGATGCCGACATCGGTTACTTCGACTCGAATTCGCGGATGACGCCGCCATTCCGGGCCCAGCGTGACCGGGACGCGATCCGGCAGGGGTTATCGGACGGGACGGTCGACGTCATCTGTTCCGACCATACCCCGGTCGACGACGACGAAAAGCTTCTGCCGTTCGGCGAAGCATCGCCCGGCGCCACCGGGCTTGAACTGCTGTTGTCGCTCACTCTCAAGTGGGCTATCGAAAGTGAACATGCTTCGTCGGGACTGGCGGGCGCCGTCGGCAAGATCACGTCCGACGCGGCCCGCGTCGTCGGTCTGCCAGCAGGTCGCCTGACGGTCGGCAGCGCGGCGGACGTATGCATTTTCGATGCAAACGCCCGCTGGACGGTTGCTCCAGGCATTCTGGCCAGCCAGGGCAAGCACACGCCTTTTCTCGGCTATGAGCTGCCCGGCCGGGTAAGCACTACCATCGTCGGCGGCCACATTGCGTTCGAACGCTCTGTTGAGCGATAAGCGCGCTCCATGATCGCCTACCGGCTGCTGCGCATCATCGTGCACCTGTTCGCCGGCATGGCGACGTGCGCATTCATATTTCCGCGCCTGGATGCGGCCGGAAGGCAGGACCGCATCCGCCGATGGGCGGGCAAACTGCTGGCGATCTGCGGCGTTCGTGTCGAGGTGATCGGCACGCTCGAAGCGAGCGTGGTGCGTCGTTCGCTCTTCGTCTCCAACCATGTGTCGTGGCTGGATATCTTCGTCATTGATTCCGTATTGCCATGCCGTTTTGTCGCGAAGTCCGATATTCGCGGTTGGCCCTTGGTGGGCTGGCTGTGCGACAAGGCCGGGACGGTGTTCATCGCCCGTGGAAGGGTGCGGGACGTCCGGAAGATATACGAAGGACTGGTCGCAAGCCTGCAGGCGGGCGAGCATGTGGCGTTCTTTCCGGAGGGGACGACCGCCGCGCAGGGAAGCCCGCTGCCATTCCATGCCAACCTGTTCGAAGCCGCCGTCGAAGCGCAAGTCCC
The DNA here is from genome assembly GCF_036846085.1 of Noviherbaspirillum sp. Classification (NCBI taxonomy): domain Bacteria; kingdom Pseudomonadati; phylum Pseudomonadota; class Betaproteobacteria; order Burkholderiales; family Oxalobacteraceae; genus Noviherbaspirillum; species Noviherbaspirillum sp. Next base: position 7,119 of record NZ_DAIUCO010000099.1, read on the forward strand.
GATACAGCCCTGCGCGGTACGGTACCTCGACGACTCCGGCAACTACCATCCGGCGGCGGACTTCGTCGGGGACATGACTTTCGTCCAGAGCATCCTCGCGATCCTGAAGGCGGGACGCATCCACGCGCAACTACTGCTACTACCGCCGATGCAGGTCGCACCGGGAATGCACCGGCGAGAGCTGGCAGGCGCGGCGCACAAGTCGATTACCGTCGCGCTGCGCATCGGCGGCGCACAGCCGGTGTCGACCCTCGAGGAAGCTCAGATTTCGCCCGGGCGCTGATACTGCGGGCAATCAACCTGGATCACCGAGCGGTCCTGCAGGCGGATGGCGCTCAGCTTGCCGCCCCACAGGCAGCCGGTATCGAGGCCGAGCAGGTTCGGGCGGATGGTCAGCCCGAGCGTCGACCAATGCCCGAATACCACCGTGATGTCCTCGGTACGCCGTCCCGGCACGTCAAACCATGGCATATGACCGGGCAGGGCGGTTTCCACCCCTTTCGTCGCCGCCAGGGCCATGGTGCCGTCCGGCGTGCAGAACCGCAGCCGGGTCAGCGCATTGACGATGCAGCGCAGCCGGTCGGCGCCTTCCAGCGCATCATCCCACCTTGCCGGCATGTTGCCGTACATCCGGCTCAGGAAGCCGGTCCAGTCCGGTCCGCTCAATGCCGCCTCCACTTCCCGCGCCAGCGAGAGCGTTTGCTGCGCGGTCCATTGCGGCAGCACACCGGCATGGATCAGTAAATGGTTGTCTTCGAGGATGGCCAGCGGCTGCCTGCGCAGCCAGTCGAGCAGGTCGTCACGGTCGGGAGCCGCGAGAATCTCATCCAGCGTATCGCTGCTATGCGGCTTTCGGATGCCGTTGGCAACGGCAAGCAGGTGCAGGTCGTGGTTGCCGAGAACTACCCGGGCACGGTCGCCCAGCGAGCGCAGCAGCCGCAACGTCGCCAGCGAACCCGGCCCCCTGTTCACCAGGTCACCGACGAAGATCAGTTCCGGTTCCGGGCCGTCGGCGTCACGATGGTACTGGATCCGCTCCAGCAGTTCGACCAGCTTCGCGTGACAGCCTTGCAGGTCGCCGATTGCATAAATTGTCATGAATAAAAAAAAGAAATGTTGTATTTTTTGTAATAAGGCGCTAAGTTGAATAAAACCCGGTCTCTAAAAATACAAATATGTGAAGGTTATTCACAAACCATTACGAATTTTTACCGGCATTAATGGTGTAATCCGCTTCGTAAAATGTGTTTTTACCAATCCGGTCACGTAAAATGGCGGGCTATCGATTTTTTGCGGCCGGGGCGATTGTAAAACGAATATAGCGGCCGCGAAGCCAGTGAGGGCGATTTGCTGACTCACTACGCGTCAGCAGGCTGGATTGGCGCATTAAAAGCGCGCTGAAGGATCCCGGTACTTTGCTTTCGGCAATTCCTTGAGGCAAAGATTGATTTAAAGCAGCAAGTTGATAGGGCGCCGTGCGGCGCTATCGATGTTCCTGCGCAAGGTCAAATCGGCTGTCTCAGTATTGCCCAGACTATTTTGGTGCCACTTCTGCCGCCTGGTTCCTACGCAATCGAAGTCATCGGGGCAGCAAGGTGGGAGACACAAAACAGGTGCGACAAGCGGCCCGGCGCGCATTTCCGCCGAACCGCCAACGCATGCAAATGGCCCGCGATAGCGTGCATCGGGACCTACCCGGTCATGATGCACAACAGCGCCGGACGGCATTCATTCGATGCCGTCCCAAGCCTCACTGGTATTAGAACTGCGAGATTATTATGTTAATTCCTGTCATTCTCTCCGGCGGCGCCGGTACACGGCTGTGGCCGGTATCGCGTGAAGCGCATCCGAAACCATTCATGCGCATCGGCGGCGGCAAGAGCCTGCTGACACAGACACACGAGCGCGCGATGGCGGTGTCCGGCAATACCGTGCCGCTGATCGTCACCAACCGGGACTACTATTTCCTCTCGCATGACGAGCTGGCCGACCAGGACGTCAAGCCGCAGTATCTTCTCGAACCTACCGGGCGCAATACCGCACCGGCCATCGCACTGGCCGCGCTGTGGGCGATACAGCAGAAGAACGATGCCTGTTTGCTGGTGATGCCGGCCGATCACCTGATCAAGGACACGCCGTCGTTCTATACCTCGGTGCAGCATGCGGAGGCGCTGGCGAAAGACGGATTCCTGGTGCTGTTCGGCGTCAAGCCGACCGGTCCCGAGACCGGATTCGGCTACATCGAAATGGGTAACAAGGTCAGCCAGCATGCGAACCTCGTGCAGCGTTTCGTCGAGAAGCCGGATGCGGTCACTGCGGCGAAGTATCTCGCGCAGGGTAATTATGTCTGGAACAGCGGCATGTTCTGCTTCAAGGCCAGCGCCATCCTCGACGCATTCGCCACCTACAATCCGGCATTGCTCGAAGCGGCGCAGAAGATCTGGGAAAACACCCGCCTGGAAGCCGACAAGATGGAATTGCCCCAGGCTTTCGGCGAGCTGGAAAACATTTCCATCGACTATGCGGTCATGGAGAAGGCAAAGAACATTGCAGTCATTCCCGGCGATTTCGACTGGAGCGACATCGGCGCATGGAGCGCAGTGGCCGATGCCATTCCCGCCGACGCCGAGGGCAATACCCATAGCAGCGGCCAGACCATCGTCATCGACAGCCGCAACACCCACATCGAATCCAAGGACCGGCTGGTGGCCATCATCGGGCTGGACAACCTGATCGTGATCGATACCCCGGACGCCTTGCTGGTGGCGGACAAATCGAAGAGCCAGGAAGTGCGGCAGGTGGTCAGCCAGCTCAAGGCAAGGGGGCATGACGCGCACAAGATACACCGCACGGCCAACCGCCCATGGGGCACTTACACCGTGCTGGAAGAGGGTCCCGGCTTCAAGATCAAGCGCATCGTCGTCAAGCCGGGCGCGTCCCTCTCCCTGCAGATGCATCAGCATCGCAGCGAGCACTGGATCGTGGTGTCCGGCCTGGCTGAAGTCGTCAACGGCGACCAAGTCATCACGCTGGAAGCGAATCAGTCCACCTATATTCCTGCCGGCAACAAGCACCGCCTGAGCAATCGCGGCACCACGGAGCTGGCACTGATCGAAGTGCAATGCGGCCCATACCTGGGCGAGGACGACATCATCCGCTTCGAGGATATTTACGGCAGGGCGCAATAATGGCGGTTGGCATGCTGCGCTCGATATGGAGCTATCGCGGCTTCATATCGGGCAGCGTCAAACGGGAATTCCAGTCACGCTACCGCAACTCCCTGTTGGGTGCGGCGTGGACGGTGCTTAACCCGCTGGCGATGATTGTCGTCTACACCGTGATTTTTTCGCAGGTGATGCAGGCCAAGCTGCCCGGGGTGAACAACGGTTTTGCGTACAGCATCTACCTTTGCGCGGGCGTGCTCACCTGGGGATTGTTTTCGGAAATCACCGGGCGGGCGCAGAACGTCTTCATTGAACATGCCAACCTCATCAAGAAAATCAGTTTTCCGCGCATCTGCCTGCCGGTCATCGTCGTGCTGAACGCGGGAGTGAACTTCGTCATCATTTTCGGCTTGTTCCTTGGTTTCCTGGTGTTGTCCGGGTCCTTCCCTGGCATTACCATTGCCGCCATCCTGCCCGTGCTTCTGATCCAGATTGCGTTCGCGGTCGGACTCGGCATGATCGTCGGCGTGCTGAACGTATTTTTTCGTGACGTAGGCCAATTTTTTGCGGTGCTGCTTCAATTCTGGTTCTGGTTCACGCCGGTCGTCTACCCGCTCGCGATCCTGCCTGAATGGGCGCAACACTACATCAGCTTCAATCCCATGGTGCCGCTGATCGTGGCTTACCAGGATGTGCTCGTGCACGCAAAATGGCCGCAATGGGACACCCTGCTGATTCCGCTGCTGGTGTCGATCGCGCTGTGCGTGATCGGCATGCGCCTGTTCCGCAAGCGTGTCGGCGAAATGGTCGACGAGCTTTGAGCGGGGCGCCTATTCACCACCTTGGCGGCGCACGGCCTGCCAGATTTCCGTAGTTCAGCGCATGCATCTTCATTAACTCCAATCCGCATTTCAAATGACTAAACCATCAACCGCGATTATTACCGGCATCACAGGCCAGGATGGCGCCTATCTTGCCGAACTGCTGCTGCAAAAGGGTTACAAGGTGTATGGCACATACCGCCGCACCAGCTCGGTCAATTTCTGGCGCATCGAGGAGCTGGGAATCGACAAGCACCCGAACCTGAACCTGGTGGAATACGATCTGACCGATCTCAGCGCCAGCATTCGCCTGCTGCAGACTTCCGGCGCGACCGAAGTTTACAATCTCGCGGCGCAAAGCTTCGTCGGCGTGTCGTTCGACCAGCCGGCCACCACGGCGGAAATCACCGGGATCGGGCCGCTGAACCTGCTGGAGGCCATCCGCATCGTCAATCCGGCGATCCGTTTCTACCAGGCATCCACATCGGAAATGTTCGGCAAGGTGCAGGCCATTCCCCAGATCGAAAGCACGCCGTTCTATCCCCGCAGCCCGTACGGTGTGGCGAAACTGTATGCACACTGGATCACCATCAACTACCGCGAGTCCTACAACATCTTCGGCTGCAGCGGCATCCTCTTCAACCACGAGTCGCCGCTGCGCGGCCGGGAGTTCGTCACCCGCAAGATCACCGATACGGTCGCCAAGATCCGCCTCGGCAAGCAGGATGTGCTGGAACTGGGCAACATCGATGCCAAGCGCGACTGGGGCTTTGCCAAGGAGTATGTCGAAGGCATGTGGATGATGCTCCAGGCCGACGAGCCGGACACCTATGTCCTGGCAACCAACCGGACGGAAACGGTACGCGACTTCGTGACCATGGCGTTCAAGGCCGCCGATTTCCAGATCGAGTGGCGCGGCCACGGCGAGCAGGAGACCGGCGTGGACGCGGTGAGCGGCAAGACGCTGGTACGGGTGAATCCGAAGTTTTATCGTCCGGCCGAAGTGGACCTGCTGATCGGCAATCCGGCGAAGGCCAGGGAAAAGCTCGGCTGGTCGCCGGCGACGACGCTGGAGCAGTTGTGCCAGATGATGGTCCAGGCGGATCTCCGGAGAAATACGCTTGGCTTCTCCTTCTGACATAGCTGTGCCCGCAGGACGCGGCTGCGTGCTGCTGACCGGCGCACGCGGTTTTACCGGCATCTATGTACGCGAAGAACTGGAGCGTGCCGGCTACACGGTGGTCGGCGCCATCGTCGGCGCGGCGGCGGGCCCGCATGAGGTGACGCTCGACATCACCGCCCCGGACAATTGCCGCCGGGTGATGGAAAAGGTGCGCCCGGACTACCTGGTCCACCTTGCCGCAATCAGTTTCGTGCAGCATGCCGACGCGGAAGCGTTCTACCGCGTCAATGTGATCGGCACGCTGAACCTGCTGCAGGCGATCGCGGATGCCGGGCTGTCGCCGCGCTGCGTATTGGTGGCCAGCAGTGCGAACATCTACGGCAATGCGCGCGCTGATCAGATCACCGAAGCGCAGCCGCCGCAGCCGGTGAATCATTATGCGGTGAGCAAGCTGGCGATGGAGCACATGGTCAGGACCTGGAGCGACCGTATGCCCATCGTGCTGACGAGGCCGTTCAACTACACCGGCGTCGGCCAGGAGCCGCATTTCCTGATCCCGAAGATCGTGTCGCATTTCGTGCAGCGCGCACCGGTGATCGAACTGGGCAACCTGGATGTCGAGCGTGACTTCTCCGATGTGCGCATGGTCGCCAATGCCTACCGCCGCCTGATCGAGGAAGCCCCCGCGGGCGAGGTGTTCAATATCTGTTCGGGCAGGGGCCATACCCTGGGCGGGGTGCTCGACATGATGTCGGCCATCGCCGGTTACACGATCGACGTCAGGGTCAACCCCGCATTCACCCGCGCCAACGAAGTCAAGCGGCTGGTCGGGTCGGCGGAAAAATTACAAAGGGCGGTCGGGCAGGTTGCCACGTATCCGCTGGAAAGCACGCTGGATTGGATGTACAACGCATGACCAAGATTTCAGTCGGACTATCGACGAACTTGTTGGAACCGGAATACGTCAAGCTCGGGCTGGACGGGATCGGTATTTACACGTCCGTGCTGCTCGACGGCTTGCCCAGGCACGGCTGCGAGGTGCAGCCCTGGTCCTATCCGGTGGCGTCGCCGAACAAGCGCGTTGCGGTCGGCAGGCCGCTGCCTGCGGCGCACAAATTCACGCTACTGCGGGATGTCGCGATGCCCTTGTGGCGCACCCGGCTTCCGGTCGATATCTTTCATGCCACCGATTACCGGATCAATCGCATGAGCTGCCCGGTCGTTGCGACCCTGCATGACGCGATCCCGATGAAATTCCCGGAGTGGTATGGCGGGACCATGCGCAAGGTGAAGAATCATTTCCTCCGCAAGACGGCGGGCTTTGCGGACCATGTCATTGCGCTGTCGCATTATTCGATCACCGAACTGGTCGAATGCTTTGGCGTGGACGAAAAGCGGATCTCGGTCGTGCATTGCGGCGTCGCGTCGCAATGGCTGCAGCCTCTGCCGGTGGAGCAGGTCGAAACGGCCATGGCAAAACATGGCCTGCGTCCCGGTTACTTTCTCTTCGTCGGCACGCTGCAGCCGCGCAAGAATGTCGAGCGGATCCTGGATGCCTATCTCAAGCTCCCGGCGGAAATTAAAAAGGAAAGGCAGCTCGTCATTGTCGGCCGGGCCGGCTGGCGGTGCGACGATGTGCTGGCCCGGCTGAAAGGTGCGAAGGAGGCCGGTGAGAACGTGGTCTGGCTGAATTACGTATCGGGCGAAGCGGCGTTGCGCCAGATCTATGCCGGCGCCGGCGTGTTTGTATTCCCGTCGCTGCATGAAGGCTTCGGCATCCCGGTGGTGGAAGCCTTTGCGTCCGGCGTGCCGGTCGTCACGTCGAACACCACGTCGCTGCCCGAAGTGTCGCTCGGCGCGGCGCTCGAGGTGAATCCGCTGTCGGTCTCCGACATCGGGACGGCGATGCAGGACCTCGCGACGAACGATGCGCTCCGGCAGCGCTGCATCGCGGCCGGCAAGGAACGGGCGGCCGAGCTCACCTGGCGACAGACCGTCGAAAAAACAGCGGAGGTGTACCGTGCGGTTCTTGGACGCTAACGATATGCCGCGGCCTTTCCGGGTACTGCACGTCACCAAGACGTACTACCCGGACTCCTTCGGCGGCGTGGAACAGGTGATCCGGCAGCTCAGCACCGCCACCAACCAGATGGGCATCGAGAACCATGTGTTCACCCTGAGCAGGAAGGCGGCCGAGATGCCCGAGGTGCATGACGGCGCGACGCACATCACGCGGGTGCCGGTGCATCTCGACATCGCATCGACCCCGATGTCGTACAGCGCGCTGTCGCGCTTCCGGCAGGCGGTCAGCCAGGCCGATGTCCTGCATTATCACTATCCCTGGCCGTTTGGCGACCTGCTCCACCTGATGGGCGGCACCTCCAAACCGGCTGTGCTGACCTACCATTCCGACGTCGTGCGGCAGCGTCTCCTGATGCCGGTGTATCAGCCGCTGTTGCGCCGGTTTTTCTCCGAGCTCAAGGCGATCGTGCCGACCTCGCCGAATTATCTGCAAAGCAGCGAACTGCTGCAGGACTATCGCGACAAGACGGAGGTCATCCCGATCGGACTGGATGAGCGCAGCTATCCGGTGGCCGAACCCGACCGCCTCGCGTACTGGCGCCAGCAGGCAGGCGAGGAGTTCTTCCTGTTCGTCGGCATGCTGCGCTATTACAAGGGCCTGCATATCCTGCTGGACGCCTGTGCCAACAGCAGCAGCAAGGTCATCATTGTCGGCGCCGGTCCGGTGGAGAACGACCTCAAGCAACAGGCCGCGCAACTCGGACTGAAGAACGTACTCTTCCTCGGCGCCGTATCCGATGAGGACAAGGTCGCCCTGCTGAAGCTTTGCCGTGCGGTGGTGTTCCCGTCACATCTGCGTTCCGAAGCATTCGGGGTCACCTTGCTGGAGGGCGCCATGTATGCCAAGCCGCTGATTTCCTCCGAGATCGGCACCGGCAGCAGCTATGTGAACGTCGATGGCGTCACCGGCCTGGTCGTGCCGCCCAACGACCCGCCAGCATTGCGCGAGGCCATGCGCCGCTTCGATACCGACAAGGCACTGGCCGAACGGATGGGACGGCAGGCGCGGGCACGTTTCGAGGAACTGTTCACCGCGCGCCAGATGGGGCAGTCGTATGCCGCACTCTACCGGCGCGTGCTGGGAAAGGTGCCGATGGCATCGATGGTGGCATAAGGAATTGCGCCGGCCGTTAAACCTTTCTTTATTACAAGCTTGTAATAACGTAAACTACGGCTTTCGGTGATTGCCGGCCTTCAACCGATATCTGTCCTCCTCCCAGATTGACGATAGCCGCCTGGTCTTCCCATATCGTCAAATACACATGTTTTCATTCTTCGTTAGTTTCCTTGCCGCCGCCCTCATCACCCTGCTCGTCATCCGGCAGGCGAAGCTGCACGGCACCGCACTGGATTCCAATCTTTCCGGCGTGCAGAAAGTCCATACGCTGGCCGTGCCGCGCATCGGCGGAATCGGTATTTTTGCCGCCGTGGTGGTGGGCGGCCTGATTGCCATGTGGCGCGAGCCGACGCTCGGCAGGGGCATGTTTCTCCTGCTGGCCTGCTCATCGGTCGCCTTCCTCGGCGGTATCGTCGAGGACTTCACCCAGCGCGTCAGTCCATCCCGCCGCCTGCTGCTGACCATGGTGGCGGCAGGGCTCGGCTACTTCCTGCTGGATGCAAAAATCGACCGGCTGGATTGGGTATCGTCCCAATGGTTCATGACCAGCGCATGGATCGCGTTGCCGCTGACCATCCTGGCGGTCGCCGGCATCGCCAACGCGGTCAACATCATCGACGGCTTCAACGGCCTGGCGGCGGTAGTGACCCTGTGCATGCTGTTCTCCCTGGGCTATGTGGCGCTGCAGGTGAATGACGTCTTCATCCTCATCGCGGCATTGACGGTGGCGGGAGCAACCGCCGGCTTTCTGATCTGGAACTATCCGGTCGGACTGATTTTCCTCGGCGATGGCGGCGCGTATTTCCTTGGCTTCATGCTTGGCGAACTATCTGTGCTGCTGGTGATGCGCAATCCGGAAGTGTCGACCTGGTATGCGGCGCTGCTCTTGATCTATCCGGTATTCGAAACCCTGTTTTCGGTCTATCGTCGCCTGTTCGTACGCGGCAAGTCGCCGGGCATGCCGGATGGCATACACTTGCATAGCCTGATATTCCGCCGGCTGGTATTGTGGGCGGTCGGCCGCGACGCACTGGCATTAACCAGGCGCAACGCATTGACCTCGCCCTACCTGTGGCTGCTGTCGTTGATGGCGGTGATCCCGGCGACGCTGTTCTGGGAACATAGCTGGGTGCTAATGTCGTTCTGCGCACTATTTGTCGTCAGCTATGTCTGGTTATATGTGCGCATCGTGCGCTTCAAGTCGCCGCGCTGGATGATCATTCGCAGGCGCAAATAATGTCCAGCCACCGGCACATCGAACATTCATTCAATCAATCGATATCCTGAACATTCATGTCCAATCCATCTCCCACCATTTTCAAGGCATACGACATCCGCGGCATCATCGGCAAGACGCTT
>NZ_DAIUCO010000100.1:0-16588 GCF_036846085.1 Noviherbaspirillum sp.
CGACGGAATCGCGTCGCGCGCCTGACCGAAGAATTCGAGGCAGACGGTGCGCGTGTGCTTCGGCATCTTGTGCAGGATCCAGCGCGCCGAGGTGATCAGGCCATCGCAACCCTCTTTCTGGATGCCGGGCAAACCGGACAGGAACTTGTCGGTCACGTCCTTGCCAAGTCCCTCCTTGCGGAATTTCCGGCCCTCTACCTCCAGTATCTCGGTCTTGAAAGGCGCACCAGTCCTGCCCTTCTCCGCCGGGTGCGTCCATTCCAGCTTGAACCTGACCAGCGGCGCATCGTGGATCTTGCCCAGGTTATGCTCCAGGCGCGTGACTTCCAGCCAGTCGCCGTTCGGGTCGACCATGCGCCAGCTTGCAAGGTTATCAAGTGCCGTGCCCCACAGCACCGCCTTCTTGCCGCCGGCATTCATGGCGACGTTGCCGCCGATACAGGACGCCTCGGCGGAAGTCGGATCGACCGCGAACACGAAACCGGCTTTTTCGGCAGCGTCCGATACCCGCTTGGTGACAACCCCCGCACCGGAGTAAATGGTGGCGTACGGCTTGTCCAGCCCCGGCAGCACGGTCATTTCGACCGCGCCGAGCTGCTCCAGCTTTTCGGTGTTGATGACCGCCGACATGGGTGTCAGCGGAATGGCGCCGCCGGTATAGCCGGTGCCGCCGCCGCGCGGGATGATGGTGAGGCCAAGTTCGATGCATGCCTTCACCAGACCGGCCATTTCATCTTCGCCGTCCGGTGTCAGCACCACGAAGGGATATTCGACGCGCCAGTCGGTCGCATCGGTGACATGCGAGACGCGCGACAGGCCGTCGAACTTGATGTTGTCTTTCGCGGTGTAGCGGCCGAGCACGCGGACCGCGCGTTTGCGCAGGTCATAGGTCTGGCGGAACTCATTGCTGAAATCGGCTACGGCTTTTCTCGCCGCCCTGACCAGCACTTCCACATTGGCGCTGCGGCGCTGCGCATGAATGTCGGCCGCATCGGTCGCGTCGGTGGAGACCCGGCGCTTTTCAACTTCGCTGAGGCGATGGTTGAGCGCATCGATCAGTGCCTGACGACGCTTCGGGTTGTCGAGCATGTCGTCCTGCAGGTAGGGATTGCGCTTGACCACCCAGATATCGCCCAGGACTTCATACAGCATCCGGGCGGAGCGGCCTGTCTGGCGGGCACTACGGAGTTCGTCAAGCAAGGCCCATGCATCTTCGCCCAGCAGGCGGATGACGATCTCGCGGTCGGAAAACGATGTGTAGTTGTACGGAATCTCACGCAGACGCGTAGGAACAGCGCCGGTCGGCGCATCGGAAAGCAAGGCTTGAATTTGTGCAGGGGCGTTCATCAGAATAGTGTGCTAACCCTTAAACAAGCATTTTAACTTATTGCAATGCAGCGGGCATGTATGTCAGAACCAGCTCCCTATCTGTCGCCAGAAGCCGTCGGGCACATACAACAGCACTGTTGTCATCGTTACATAGCGCAAAAACTTCCCGATTGCCATATAGACCACGCATTGCCAGAATGGCATCTTCAACCAGCCCGCAAGTGCGCAAAGCGGATCGCCGATCGCGGGTAGCCATGCCAGTAGCAGGGTCTTCGGACCGAAGCGTTGCAGCCACCCGAACCAGCGGGTTTCACGCTCCTTCGCGAAGGCTTCCTTCGCACCATATCCGAGGCCGTAATCGATCATTCCACCGATCGTGTTACCGAAAGTCGCAACCAGAATCGCGGGCCAGAACAAGGCGGCGTTCGCCTTCACCACCGCGAAAACGGCAGGCTCCGAACCAAGAGGCAGCAAGGTTGCGGAGACGATACTGACGATGAATACGGAAGTCAGGCCGACATTCGGTACCGCGAGCAGATTCAGAAGCCAGACAGTGGCGGACTCGATCATGTCGGGAGGATGATTGGCAGCATGGATTTTATCGAGGACGGCACCAGCAGAAGGATTGAAGCGGGCACCGGCTTGTGGTGAAGCAACGGGCGTCCATTATAATGACCAGTTGCCTCGCGTGCCCGCCGTACAAAATTTCCACTTATGACGAACACAGACTATCTAAAGAAAATCCTGACCGCCCGCGTCTATGACGTCGCTGTCGAATCGCCACTTGAATTTGCGCCCACGCTGTCGCAGCGCATGAACAACAATATTTACTTCAAGCGCGAAGACATTCAGAGCGTTTTCAGTTTCAAGCTGCGCGGCGCCTACAACAAGATGGCGAACCTGAGTCCGGCGCAGCTGAAGCGCGGCGTCATTTGCGCGTCTGCGGGCAATCATGCGCAAGGTGTTGCCCTATCGGCATCGAAGCTCGGCTGCCGCGCCGTCATCGTGATGCCGACCACCACGCCGCCCGTCAAAATCGAAGCGGTCAAGTCCCGTGGCGGTGAAGTCGTCCTGTTCGGCGAGTCGTATACGGATGCCTATAACCATGCGCTGACGCTGGAAAAGAAGCACAAGCTGACGTTCGTGCATCCCTTCGATGATCCGGATGTGATTGCCGGACAGGGGACGATTGCAATGGAGATCCTGCGTCAGCATCCGGGAAAAATCGACGCGATTTTCGCTGCCATCGGCGGCGGCGGCCTGATTTCCGGCGTGGCTGCCTACATCAAGGCGGTTCGTCCGGAGATCAAGGTCATCGGCGTGCAGACCACCGATTCCGATGCCATGGTCCGCAGCCTCAAGGCGGGCCGCCGCGTCACCCTGCCCGACGTCGGCCTGTTCTGCGACGGCACGGCGGTCAGGCTGGTGGGCGAGGAAACCTTCCGTCTCGTCAAGCAATATGTCGACGACATCGTCGTCGTTGATAACGACGCGGTATGCGCGGCGATCAAGGACGTGTTCCAGGATACCCGGAGCATCCTGGAACCGTCCGGCGCGATGGCGGTTGCGGGGGTCAAGGAATACATCGAACGGAGCAAGACCGGCAAGAAGCCGATCGTCGGCCAGACGTTTGTCAGCATTGCATGCGGCGCCAACATGAATTTCGACCGCCTGCGCTTCGTCGCAGAACGCGCCGAAGTAGGCGAGGCACGCGAAGCCGTGTTCGCGGTGACCATCCCCGAAGAACGCGGTAGCTTCAAGCGCTTCTGCGAACTTGTCGGACCTCGCACGCGCAACGTCACCGAGTTCGTTTACCGGATCAGCGATGCAAAAAAGGCGCATGTCTTTGTCGGCGTCACCATCACCAGTCGGGAAGAACCTGAAAAGATCACCAAGACGTTCAACAAGCACGGTTTTCAGACCCTCGACCTGACCCATGACGAACTCGCCAAGCTGCACATCCGGCATCTGGTCGGCGGCAAGAGCCCGCTGGCCCACGATGAATTGCTGTACCGCTTCGAATTCCCGGAGCGGCCGGGCGCACTGATGCGTTTTCTTGCCAGCATGGCGCCGAACTGGAATATCAGCCTGTTCCACTACCGGAATCAGGGCGGTGACGTCGGACGCATCCTCGTCGGCCTGCAGGTGCCGAAGAAGGAAATGAAGACATTCCGCGAATTCCTGTCGACGCTGGGATACCGCTATTGGGATGAAAGCGAGAATCCGGCCTACAAGCTTTTCCTATAGCCGGCACTGAGGGAGAACCGATGAGCGCTACAGCCGCACCACGACCGATCGGCCAATACAAATACTATGATTTCGTCATGGCGGCATTCGTAACGGTGCTGCTGTGCTCGAACCTGATCGGTGCGGCCAAGGTGACCGAAGTAACGCTTCCGCTTCTCGGCACGGCGACATTCAGCGCAGGCGTGCTGTTCTTCCCCATCTCCTATATTTTCGGCGACATCCTGACGGAGGTGTATGGCTACGGCCGCGACCGGCGGGTGATCTGGGCGGCGTTCGGCGCGCTCGCGTTTGCGACCTTCATGGCGGCCGTGATTCTGGCGCTCAAGCCGGCAGCCGATCCGTTCAACACCGATTACCAGACACATCTGAACGCCGTGTTCGGCAACACGCCGCGCATCATGGCAGGATCGATGATCGCCTTCTGGTGCGGCAGTTTCGTCAACAGCTACGTGATGGCGAAAATGAAGGTGTGGATGCAAGGCCGCCGGCTATGGATGCGGACAATCGGCTCCACCATGTGCGGAGAACTCATCGACTCAAGCCTTTTCTATGTCATCGCGTTCTATGGCATCTGGTCGGACCAGCAACTGGTAACCGTGATCGTCGCGCAGTACCTGCTCAAGACCGGATGGGAAATCGTCATGACGCCATTCACTTACAAGGTCGTGAATTTTCTGAAGCGCAAGGAAAATGAGGATTATTACGACATTGCAACGGATTTCAATCCTTTCACGATCAAGGCCTGAAATTCTGGACAATGCGAACCTGACATACTCCAACACTGTCATAACGATAACTGCATCCGCATTCCATTCAACCGCATCCCGCTCAATCGCGCGCCGATTTTTTATCTCATGAACACTTCAGACCTGCCGGACGCACTGCCGCTCGGCAAGCCTACCGGCTATCCTACCGATTACGATCCCTCACTACTGTTCCCCATTCCTCGCCAGGACAAACGACTGGAGCTCGGCATCACCGGCACGCTCCCGTTTTTCGGCGTCGATATCTGGAACGCTTATGAAGTATCGTGGCTGAATATGCGCGGCAAGCCGCAGATCGCCATTGCCACCTTCACCGTCCCGGCTGATTCGCCCAATATCGTCGAGTCGAAGTCCTTCAAGCTGTACCTGAATTCATTCAATCAAGCCAGGCTCGCCGGCACCGATGCACTCGCCGATCTCTTGCGCGCGGATTTGTCTGCAGGATTCGGCGCGCCCATACAGGTGAAATTGACCACGCCGGATATGTTTCCGACATTGAAGATGGCAGAGCTCGACGGCCTGCTGCTGGACCGTCTGGATATCGAACTCGACGCCTATGTCCCCAACCCCTCACTGCTCACCGCCAGCCATGAGGAAGCGATGGTTGAAGAGACATTCGTCTCCCACCTGCTCAAGTCAAACTGCTTGGTGACCGGCCAGCCGGATTGGGGAAGCATACAAATCCGTTATGCCGGACCACAGATCGACCAGGAAGGATTGCTGAAGTACCTGATCGGATTCCGCGATCATGACGAGTTCCATGAGCAGTGTGTGGAACGCATTTTTATGGACATCCTGCGTCAGTGCAAGCCACAGAAGCTGGCGGTTTACGCCCGCTACACGCGGCGCGGCGGCCTCGATATCAATCCCTGGAGGAGCAATTTCACCACCGGGCAAAGGCCATTGAATTTACGCGGCGCGCGTCAGTGACCCGAATCGAAATCCCGCCAAGAATGAGATGGACGTAAAAGCAAGGAATGCATACAAAAGATCACAATCTTGCACCGTAAATCTGCAATCACGAAATAAATTCTTTCCTTCGCGAAACTTTATCTATCTTTACGAGACTTAAGATATAGATCCCGAGAACGAAAAACATCATTTCTTAGATGAATTTCTTATCAATTTAAGACTTTATTATCGTTTATTGATCTACCGCGATTCCGCCTGGCGCTCACTATGTCTATCAGCATTGCGCGATGCAAAAAGAAGCCTATAATTCGTTTCGAATGCTTGTTTTGTGCAATGCATCATATCTTTTTTCACCATGACCAACCTCGCTAAAATCCTGTCACGCGACAATGTCGTTCTTGATCTGGAAGTGTCCAGCAAGAAACGGGCATTCGAGCAGGCAGGACTGCTGTTTGAAAATAACTGCAGCATTGCCCGCTCCGTCGTTTCAGATAATCTTTTTGCACGCGAGCGCCTCGGCTCCACCGGGCTGGGACACGGGGTTGCAGTACCTCACGGAAGAATCAAGGGACTGAAATCGCCATTGGCGGCTTTCGTCCGCCTGAAGGAGCCGATCCCGTTTGAATCACCGGACGGCCAACCGGTCAGCCTTCTGGTCTTCCTGCTGATCCCGGACCAGGTAACGCAACATCACCTGGAGATTCTCTCCGAGGTTGCTGAAATGTTTTCGGATGAGGCTTTTCGCAAGGTGCTCGCCACCGATCCGGACCGGACCTCGGTACATGCACGCATCATCGCGTGGCAGCCGAGCGTGCATGCATAGGTAATTGTGATGCCGCTTTCTTCGCTTTTGACCATCCAGCAGCTTTATGACGATACCCGCGAAGCGCTGCAACTTGGATGGTTCGCCGGTTTCCCAGGTGGCGAGCGCAGAATTTCCGGCGATGCCACCTCGGCCGCCGATCAGGTAGGCCACCTGAATCTGATCCATCCTGGCCGGATCCAGGTTTTCGGTCACCAGGAAGTGCAGTATTACAACCGGCTGTCGCCTGCATCGCGTAAATACCAGACCGAAGAATTGGTTGCGGGCCAGCCTCCGGCTTTTGTCATCGCGGAAGGGTTGGAAACACCTCCCAATATTCTGGCTTTCTGCGACGACAACAACATTCCCCTGTTCTCCACACCGTTGCCGGCGGCGCAGGTCATTGACTACCTCCGTGTGTACCTTTCCAAGGAACTTGCCCAACGCATTACGATGCATGGCGTGTTCATGGACGTACTCGGTGTCGGTGTGCTGATTACCGGCGAGTCCGGTTTGGGGAAAAGCGAACTCGGGCTCGAGCTGATTTCCCGCAATCACGGCCTGGTGGCGGATGATGCGGTCGAATTCGCCCGTATCGCCCCTAATATGATTGAGGGGCGCTGCCCGCCCCTGCTGCAAAACCTGCTGGAAGTTCGCGGCCTGGGATTGCTGGACATCAAGACGATCTTCGGCGAGACCGCGGTACGCCGCAAGATGCGCTTGAAGCTCATTGTGCATCTCGTACGCCGCAAAACCCTGGAAGAGAACTACGAACGGCTGCCCCTGCACTCCCAGACAGAAGAAGTGCTTGGCTTGCCGATCCGTAAGGTAATCATTCCTGTCGAAGCCGGACGCAACCTGGCCGTCCTGCTGGAAGCCGCTGTCCGCAACACCATTCTCCAGCTTCGGGGCATCGATACACTCAAGGAATTCATGGAACGCCAGCAGAAGGCCATGGGCAACGAATAGCCGGCAAGCGCATCACGCTTTGTTGCGCTTGCGGTATGATTACCGCCTATGCGCATCATCATTATCACTGGTATATCCGGGTCCGGAAAATCGATCGGTTTGAATGCACTTGAAGACGCCGGTTATTTTTGCGTCGACAACCTGCCGCCCAAATTGCTCCGTCAACTCGTTGCCACGCGCATCGAGGAAAACGCCCAGACTCTCGCTGTCGCCATGGATGCCCGCAGCGCGGATTCCCTGGCCGGCCTTCCCGAAGATATCCAGTGGCTCAAGGATGAAGGACACGACGTCAAAGTCCTGTTCCTTACGGCCAAAACCGAATCACTCATCGCCCGTTTCTCCGAAACCCGTCGCAGCCATCCGCTGTCCCACCGGGTGCGCGCCAGCCAGCTGACCGACAACCAGCCGACACTGACCGAATGCATCCTGAGCGAAAGGGAAATGCTGTCGACGATTGAAGGAATCGGGCATGTGATCGATACCTCCGGCCTTTCGGCCAACAAGCTGCGGGCATGGATCAAGGAACTGATTGAAACGGAAAGGGCGCCGCTCACGTTGCTGTTCGAATCTTTCGCCTTCAAATTCGGCGTGCCGCTCGATGCGGACCTGGTGTTTGACGTGAGAGTACTTCCCAACCCGTATTACGATCTGGCGCTTCGTCCTTTCAATGGCCAGGACGAGCCTGTCATCACTTTCCTCGATTCGCAGGCACATGTTGCCGAACTGCTTGCGGACATCCGTAACTTTGTCGAAAAATGGCTGCCGGCATTCAAGAACGATAACCGCAGCTACCTGACGGTCGCCATTGGTTGTACCGGCGGACAGCATCGTTCGGTGTACATGGTCGAACAACTGGCGAAGCATTTCCGGCCTACGGAACATGTCTTGCTGCGGCATCGTGAACTTGGCTGAAATCGCCTTCCTACCCCATTTTTCATGCAAGACATGTCCTTCAACGCCGACTGGCTGCCCCTGTTTCCGCTCAAAACCGTATTGTTTCCAGGCGGCATTCTGCCGTTGAAGGTTTTTGAAGCACGTTACATCGACATGGTGAGTGAGTGCCTCAAGAAGGGCACTCCTTTTGGCGTGGTGCTTATCAAGGCCAGTCAGGAGACCGGCAGCACCCTGCTTCCGGAATCGATCGGATGCCTGGCGTTCATTTCGCAGTGGGAAACGCCTTCGCCGGGAATCCTGGCGTTGCGGATGCTGGGCGGGGAGCGATTCCGCATCCACGAGACACGCACCTTGCAAGATCAGCGGATGGAAGCCCGGATTTCCATGATCGCGCCGGACGATCCGGTCGCCATCAGCGATATCCATGTCGATTGCGCAAAGACATTGAAGCTGGTGATTGAAGACCTCGAAGCCAAAGGCCAGGCAGAACATGGCGACTCCTTTGTCACCCCGTTCTCACGCCCGCTGAATCTACAAAGCGCCGGTTGGGTCGCCAACCGCTGGTGCGAGATTCTCCCGATTCCCCTCAAGGCCAGGCAGAAATTGCTGGAGCTGCGCGGTGCGCAAAATCGCCTGGCGATTGTTCATCAATACCTGCAGCAACACCAGATCCTCTGAAATTCAGCGATACCACTGGCAAAGCAGCAACAACTTCTGCCAAAACACGCTTATTCTCTCGTCATGAAACCTTTTCAACGGCTTCCTTGTCGACGCGCAAGACGAGACCTGCGCTTTCATACGATAACTAGAACGGTTGCCGCACGTACCTGAAGCACGCCTCGGCCTCATTGTTGGCCTTGCCCGGGGAACTGCATACAGCCGAATCACTTCCTCGCTGCGAGCATGGCTGCATCGGCAGCTCCGTGGTCTTCAACTTCTTTGAGCGCGTTTGGTATGTTATTGGATGATGCACGCGAGGGCCTGCGCCCGGAATTCGTTGACCGCCGCAAGAATGCGAAGCCGGTCAACCTTCCGCTCATCTCCCCCATCGGCCTGATTTCGCTGCTCTATGCACTGGGTCTTTTTGTCTTTTATCGTCAGGGCTTCGTCAGCGCCCTGACGTTTATCGGCGCTGCGGGTGCGGTACTGCTGTCCGTCATTTTTTTCTACTCCGCTTTCAAGTTCAAGCTCCATCTGCACTTCAAGGAAAGCAGCTTGATGCTGCCGCAGATTCTCACGGCATTGAGCATCATGCTTGCCGTCGCCCATGTGGAGCCGTCTACCCAGATCGCGTTGGTCCCCTTCATCCTGATCGCGTTTTCATTTGCCATCTTCAGGCTGTCGACAGCGTCGCTCATCATGCTCGCCGCAGCGTGCCTGGGAACGTATCTCGCCATCATCCTCCTGCGTAATCATGACGACGGGTATGCGATCGGATTCCGTGCCGACATGATGCAATGGTTCGTTCTCGCGCTGACGTTGCCCGGCATGATCGTGGTCGGCAAACAGATCCAGAACCTCCGGCAGACATTGAAGACGACGCGCCACCATCTCGAGCATTTTGAAGAAAAATCCATTCGCGATGAGTTGACCGGGCTCTACAACCGCCGCCAACTGCAGGCGGAACTCGCGCACGCCACATTGCAGGCCAATACCATCGCAAAGCCGTATTCGGTCTGCGTAATCGATATTGACCACTTCAAGCAAATCAACGACAGCGACGGCCACCTTGCCGGCGACGAGGTGCTGCAGCGGTTCGCGAGTATCGCGCGCGAGACCATCCGTGACAGCGACATATTCGGACGGTATGGCGGCGATGAATTCCTGCAGATACTGCCGGACACCGATTTGAAAGGTGCCGTCATGCATGCGGAGCGCCTGCGCGTATACGCCCATTTCATGGACTTGCAAGAACTGGTGTCGCGAAAGAATATTTCTCTTTCCATCGGCGTTGCCGAGTACCATCCGGGCGAGGAAGTCACCGACCTGATCGCTCGTGCCGATTCAGCGCTGTACCGCGCAAAGCAAATGGGGCGCAACCGGGTGGAGTGGATAGAACGACCATGACGATCGAGTCGTGGCGCAGTATCTGCAGATTATTGGCGAACCTCATCCGAGAACAGGTCCGCCCTACTGAAGAGGGATAACAGCAGTTTCTTGACGGGCGCCGGCAATGGCGCATCCGCGAGCTTGGCGATCGGATACCACACATGCCCCTGCTCGCTTGCCGACGCCAGCCGGCGTTGCAAGCCGATCAGGTAAGGCGACACGTGCAGCTTGAAGTGGGTGAAGCCATGCGAAAAAGGCTGGAGGCGGTCACAGGAGCCGGGCAAGCCGAAAGGCGCGACCGCACGTGCGGCGATCGAGTCCACATCGACTTTGGACAGGGTGTCGCCGGCCATCTCCTGCACTTCGGGCAAGGACAGCAAACCACCCCAGATGCCGCTGCCGGGTCGCTGCTCCAGCAACACCTCGCCCCGGTCGGCGATGACTAGCATGGCAGTGCGTTTCTCGGGAATCGCTTTCTTCGGTTTGCGAACCGGTAGCTGTTGGACACGCCCTGTTTCAAACGCAACGCAGCGCTGTGCCAGCGGACATCTGTTGCAAGCTGGGCGGGACCTCGTGCATAGCGTTGCGCCCAGATCCATTAATCCTTGCGTGTACGCTTCGACGTCCTGTTCAGGCAGCAAGGCAACAGCCCGTTGCCAGAGCTTGTCCTCCACCGGCTTCGCCCCGGGAAATCCTTCGATCCCAAACACCCGGCAGAACACGCGCTTGACATTGCCATCGAGGATGGCCGCTCGCGCGCCGTAGGAAAACGCGGCAATTGCTGCCGCCGTGGACCGCCCTATGCCGGGCAATTCCGCTAGCAATGCTGGATCGCTTGGAAAGCGTCCTCCATGGAATTCCATCACGTGCCTGGCGCAGCGATGCAGATTGCGTGCGCGGGAGTAATAGCCCAAGCCGCTCCAGTGCGCCATTACATCTTCGGGAGCCGCTGATGCAAGCGATGCAATATCCGGGAATCGGTTCAGAAAACGCTGGTAGTAGGGGATGACCGCTGCGACCTGGGTTTGCTGCAGCATGATTTCCGATAGCCAGATACGATAGGCATCGCGCGTGTTTTGCCATGGCAGCGCATGCCGTCCATGCTGCTTCTGCCAGGTGATTACATCCGCTGAAAAGCTTGGATCACCATAGCCGGACAAAGACCGCGGCGCGGCCACATCATCAACTGCTCTTTTCATTCAGGCAGCGGCCTTTAGTGACGCAAGCTGGTTGGTTATTGCAGCCTTCAATTCAACCTCAAGGAGAAGCAAGGTTTTTTTCTGTGCTTCGAACTCGGCCTGCATCTTTTCAAGCGACTGTACTTTCTCCTCAAGGCTGTCTGTCGCCATGTGAATGCGTTCTATGGATTGCTTGCGTTTCTTGAGCTGTGTTTTATGCTCCCAGATCTGCGCTTCCAAAGGCGCCATGACAACCTTCAGCCAAGCCTCGACATCGCGGTTTGCCTGCAAAAAGCTTTGCTTGACCCGGGATGCAATGGAGTCGAAAAACTTTTGCATCAGGACGACTTGCGGCGTGGTCAATATGGCCGTCGCGTTAAACTGCTTCTGATACACGCCTTCAATCATTCTGATTTCTTCGACATACTTGTCGAGCGAAAACGGCATGGGCGTTGACAGTGCAAGACCATGCTCGGTGGAAAACTTCCGGTACATCACCGACATCATCTCAGCGATCTCATCAGTCTTCTGCCCGGATTGCGCGAGGTTCTCGAGCACCTGGTGGAAAAAGACCTTCACGGCCTGCCTCAAGCCAGACGAAAATTTGCTCTTGTCCATCGCCTCGCGTGTTTTGCGGATGTCTTCCTTCAGGATATCCATGCCAAGGCTGGTGAAGACTTCCGTCGACAGACGAGTGAACACCGCGCGCGTACCCTGCAGCTTGATCAAGCTGTTGTCGAATTCCTGCTTCTCGATATCGACACGTTTCATCATGTGCTCGACGATGCTTCGGTTCTTGCCGCGCAAACTTTTCAGTTCCATCAGTTGTTCGACCACATTCCGCGTGCGGGAAGAAAGTAATGCCTGCTTGGACGAGGCCAACTCGTTCACTTCGGAAGACAATTGCGCCCGGATGATGTCCTGCTTCCCCGGAATGAGCTCATTCGACAGCGCATTTTCCAATTCGAGCAGGCGGCTCTTGCCTAGCAATGCCGCATCCCGGTTCACCTTGCCGACCAGTCCTTTTTGCGCCGATACCGGAAATACCTGAAACTCCGGCAAGCTCAGCGTTTGCGCCACTGTAGCGACCTGCTTGCGAATCTGCTGCTCGATTTCATCCGCACTGCGCAGTTCATCCCACATGCTGTCGATCTTGTTCAATACCACCATGCGTCCTGCACCTGCGCCGATGTGGTTGCGCCACACCTCGATATCGCTTTTCGTCACCCCGGTATCAGCGGCAAGGATGAAAAGCACCGCATGCGCATTGGGTATCAGGTTAAGGGTGAGTTCCGGCTCGGTACCGATCGCATTCAATCCTGGCGTATCGACGATGACGAGACCCTTTTTCAGCAACGGATGGGGAAAGTTGACGATTGCATGGCGCCATTGGGAAATTTCAACCATGCCATCGCTCCCTACCGATTGAGCAACGTCCGGGTCAGTTTCATCATACAAGCCATAGCTTTTCGCCTCGTCGACCGGTACGCGTTTCGTCAGGCTTACCTGCTTGAATGCTTCCAACATGCCGTCGCCGGACGATATATCAAGAGGCAGGACGGTCCACACCTGGCTTTGCTGCTTGAATTCGCTGGTCGACTGAGACTGCGCGCGGGTTTCGATTGGAAGAAGACGGATTGAAGGTGGAAATGTCTCGTCGTATAGCAGCTCGGTCGGACACATGGTGGTACGGCCGGCGGAAGACGGCAGGATGCGCTGCCCGTAATCTGCGAAAAAAATCGCATTGATCAACTCGGACTTGCCACGGGAGAATTCCGCGACGAAGGCGATTGTAAGTTTGTCATCGGCGAGCCTTGCCTGCAAGCGCGCGAAACGCTGGTCACTGGACGCATCGGACAGTTCAGATGTACCGACCCATGCGCGGTAGCGCTCGAGCGCCGCCACGACGCCGCTGCGCCAGTCACTGTACTCCTGAAACTTTTGAACCAAATTGCTCACGGTGCCCTCGATGAAGTCATGATATTTCCCAGAATCTAGCACCCATGCCTACTTTTGACAATTTGCACAATAAAAGGTCGAGCGCTGGCCCTGGCGAATCTGGCGCACCGGCGCATGACAAACACGGCACGGCGCACCGGCCCGGTCGTACACAAAATAGCTCTGCTGAAAATAGCCAGACTGTCCGTCGACCGCCATGAAATCGCGCAGCGTACTGCCGCCCTGCTCGATTGCCGCCGCCAGCGTAACGCGGATCGCGTGCACCAGTTTTTCATAGCGTGCCAATCCGATCCGGCCTGCCGGCGTTTTGGGATTGATGCCCGCCCTGAACAGACTTTCCGACGCATATATATTTCCCACGCCAACCACGATGTCTCCGGCCAGCAACACTTGCTTGATCGGCGCGCGCCGGTTCCGGGTCAACCGGTACAACTCCTGCGCCGTGAATTTTTCTTCCAGCGGCTCGACACCGAGGCCTCGGAGCAAGATATGACTGTCCACTGCTCCTTCCTCGTGCGGATGCCATAGCACTGCACCAAACCGGCGGGGATCTGTCATTCTCAGCAACTGACCGCCAACCACAAGGTCGAAATGATCATGTTTTTGGGGCGGCGTTGAAACGGGCAATATCCGCAAATGGCCGGACATGCCGAGATGAATAATCAGGGTTCCATGATCGAAATCGATCAGCAGGTATTTGCCGCGACGTCCGGTAGCACGAATTTTGCTGCCGGCCAGCTTGGCAGGCAAATCGGCGGGGAAAGGCCACCGCAGTCCGCTATGACGCAATGTAACCGCGCTGACCGTTTGCCCCTCGAGATGCGGGGCAACGCCGCGCCGGGTAACTTCGACTTCGGGAAGTTCAGGCATGATGAAACTGCGATGAAAAGTTAATCGTGCGCAAGGCCGGGACGGCTATCTGTGCGCAGGGCAGCCCAGTTGGGCGTAGAATTAAGCGGCACTTATTTGCCGGGAAAATCCATTGAAAAAACTTCCTCTCATTGTAACCTTGACGGCCCTGTTGTCGGCATGCGCTTCGACGCCGCCCGCATCCCGGCCGGAAGACAAGGTGGCGGCCGGTGCAAGTGAAAAGCCGGCGGTTCAAGCCCCTTCGCGCAGGATCAGCGCCAGGCCTGAGGAGCAGAAACCGCAGGACCCCCTGCCCACGGTGGAATTGACGGAAGACCTGCTGTTCAAGCTGCTGAGTGCCGAATTCGCGGCGCAGCGCGGCGACTGGCAAACCGGCTACGTCACCGCGATGGCGATCGCACAGGAGACCCGCGATCCGCGCGTCGCCCGCCGCGCGGCCGAAATCGCCCTCGGCGCCAAGCGTGCCGACGAGGCGCTGGATGCCGTCAGGCTGTGGCGATCGCTGTCGCCCAATTCCGAGGAAGCGGCGCAGTACTACCTGAGCTTTATTGTGCTGGGCGACAACCTGGCCGAAGCAAAGCCCATCCTGGAACAAAGGCTACGAGATGCGCGGCCCCAGACGCGCGGGTTGATGGCTTTTCAGATTCAACGGCTGCTCGGACGAGCCAAAGACAAGACAGGTGCATTCAATCTGCTGGAGGATGTGCTGCGGCCTTATCAGGACTTGACCGAGGCGCGTCTTGCGCTGGCACAGGCGGCAATGGCGAATCAGGACGTCGTGCGCGCCCGGCAGGAAGCGGAGGCCGCACTGAAATCCAAACCGGATTCCGAACTTGCCGCATTGACGCTTGCCCAGGTCATACCCGACAAGGGTGAAGCGGCAAACTGGCTCGCGGCCTTCCTGAAACGCTACCCGAAATCGCGCGATGTTCGTCTCGCCTACGCCCGCATGCTTGTGGAGCAGAAGCAGTACCAGAACGCACGCGGCGAATTCGAGACGCTGCTCAAATACCAGCCTCAGGATCTCACTGCACTGTTTGCATTGGGTGTGCTAAGCAGCCAGGTCAACGATGCGGCGGCCGCCGAAAAATATCTGACGACCTACCTGCAGGTGCTTTCCGCCGAACCGGACGAAGAGCGGGATCCGACCCAGGCTTTGCTCATCCTTGCCCAGATCGCGGAGGATCGCAAGGACACCGAAGCCGCACTGAAGTGGCTTGCGCAGATCGAACCGGGCGAAAACTATGTCAGTGCACAAATCAGGCGCGCCCAGCTCTATGCAAAACGCGGCGACCTGAACGCCGCACGCCAGATCCTGCAGGAGATCGATGCGGCGGGCGAGCGGGAACAAGTGCAGCTCATCATCGCTGAAGGCCAGATCATGCGCGAGGCGGGCCAGCAGCAACAGGCCCTGGATGTGCTGAGGGAAGGACTCAAGCAGTTTCCAAGCAACACCGATCTGCTGTACGACTACGCAATGCTGGCGGAGAAAAGCGGCAAGTTCGATGTCATGGAGACCTCGCTGCGCAAGATCATCGCACTCGCGCCGGAAAATCAGCATGCGTACAACGCATTGGGCTATTCCTTGGCGGAACGCAACGTCCGCCTGCAGGAAGCCTATGAATTGATCGAGAAAGCGGTGAAGCTGGCGCCCGACGATCCTTTCATCATGGATAGCATGGGCTGGGTGCAGTTCCGGCTTGGCCGGTTGAAGGAAGCGGAAGCCTTGCTGCGGCGCGCGTATGAATTGCGGCCCGACGCGGAAATCGCCGTACATCTCGGTGAGGTGCTGTGGACCAAAGGACAAAAGGAAGATGCGCAAAAGCTTTGGCGTGACGCACAAACCAAGGATCCGCAGAACGACACGCTGAAAAGCACTCTCGCAAGGCTGAATGTAAATCTATGACGCCGGCGTGCATGCGAACATGCGCGCTGTTGCTCGCATTGCTGACGGTCGGCTGCGCCAGCGTTGCCCCGATGACGGGTAACTCCGGCCGCGCCGCTATTCCGGCCCAGTCTTCTCAACCGCCACGCACCTACGTCGACAATATCGACCTCGCCGGGCGCATTTCGGTCCGCTACCAGGTGAACGACAAGGAGGAAGCGCTGCATGGCGGCTTTACCTGGACGCAGAACCGGGACCGGACCCAGGTAACGCTGTTGTCACCCCTTGGTCAAGTCATCGCCCTGATTGAGGTCGACCCGGATGGCGCCACCCTGAAGCAAGGCGGACAGCCATCACGCCAGGCATCCGATGTCGATGCGCTGGTGGTAGCCACGCTGGGCTGGCCGCTGCCGATTTCGGGTTTGCGCGATTGGCTGCAGGGTTTTGCAATCGACGCGAACGGCAACCGCTTCGTCGCGCAGCCGCCCGCCGCCGAAGTAACGACCCGCGACGGATGGCGCATCGGCTACAACACCTGGCAGGAGATGCGCCCAAAGCGCATCGATCTCGACCGCCGCACGACACAGGCCGGCGATGTATCCATACGCCTCGTTATCGACACATGGCAATGACTTCCCGCACACTCGACGACTGCCCCGCCCCCGCCAAGCTGAACCTCTTCCTGCATGTGGTCGGCCGCCGGCCGGAAAACGGTTACCACCTGCTGCAG
>NZ_DAIUCO010000101.1:0-16565 GCF_036846085.1 Noviherbaspirillum sp.
TTCCAGCAAGCCGTCGATGGCTGCCTGCTGCAGATTGACCAGCTTGTCGATCTCGGCAATCGCTTTCTGGTTCAGCGGGTCGATCTGGGAAGAGATCAGCTTGCCCGCCGCTTCATTGCTGTAACTCTTCACCAGTTCCATGGCCTCCTTGAGCGGCGCGTCGGTTTGCGCGTTCAGGCTGACGATACTGGCGACGATAGCCTTTTCGGCATCGCCCAGCCCGAGGTCGGTCAGCTTCTTCTGCGCTTCCAGGAACTTGGCCCGCTGCTGCTGGAACTTCTCTTCTTCCTTCAGCATGCTCGGGGTGGTGTATTGCAGTCCGACGTTGCGCGCCGCGATTCCGCCTTCCAGCACGGCGCTGCGCATCAGGCCGGCCTGCACCGCCTTGGCATTGGCATGGCGCAGGCCCTGGTTTTGCGCATCGCGCGCATTCGCGCTGATCAGGATATCGGCCGCCAGAACGCAGACGACCATCAAAAGAATAATTCCAAAACCGATGCCCAACCGGGCACCGATTTTCACGGCACGCAGATGCGTCATGCTGTCTCCTCTGTCTATTTTTGCCCCGCGATGCGGCGCTTTTGCTGTTGGCAAACAGAAGGATGCTTACCAAACGGTTTATCTCAGCATGACTATACGACAGGAATGTTGAATTAGAGCAACAATATTGACTTAGTGAAAGCAGCAGCAACAGCCTGCAGCGAAAAAATTATCAGGAGGACAATTCCCGCATCACGCTATACAGGTTGGACTTCCCTTCGAAGCCGATGCCCGGCAGGTCCGGCATCGTGATGTGGCCGTTGTCGACCTGTACGCCATCCGGAAAGCCGCCGAACGGCTGGAACAGGTCCGGGTAGGATTCATTGCCGCCCAGCCCCAGACCGGCGGCGATGTTCAGCGACATCTGGTGGCCGCCGTGCGGGATGCAGCGGCTGGCGGACCAGCCATGCTGGCGCAGCATTTCCAGCGTGCGCAGGTATTCGACCAGGCCATAGCTGAGCGCGCAATCGAATTGCAGCCAGTCGCGGTCCGGCCGCATGCCGCCGTAGCGGATCAGGTTGCGCGCGTCCTGCATCGAGAACAGATTCTCGCCGGTCGCCATCGGGTTCTCGTAGTAGTTCCGCAGCATCGCCTGCAACTCGAAATCGAGCGGATCGCCGGCTTCCTCGTACCAGAACAGGTCGTACTGTGACAAGGCCTTCGCGTAGGCAATCGCGGTATCCATGTCGAAGCGCCCGTTGGCGTCCACGCACAGTTTCTGTCCGTCCTGCAGCACGCTCATGATCGCATCGATGCGGCGCAGGTCTTCATCCAGCGATGCGCCGCCGATCTTTTTCTTCACCACCGTATAGCCGCGGTCGATGTAACTGCGCATTTCATTCTTCAGCGCTTCCAGGTCCTGCCCCGGATGGTAATAGCCGCCTGCGGCATATACGAACACCTTGCGCTGCGGCTTGCCGTCGCCGTAGCGGTCGGCCAGCAGCTGGAACAGTGGCTTGCCTTCGATCTTGGCGACCGCATCCCACACCGCCATGTCAATCGTGCCGACCGCCACCGAACGCTCTCCATGACCGCCGGGCTTTTCATTCGTCATCATGCAGTCCCAGATCCGGTGCGGATCAAGATTGTTGCCGTCGGTGCTCAGCAGCGATTGCGGGCTCGCCTCCATGATGCGAGGAATAAAGCGCTCGCGCATCAGGTTGCCCTGACCGTAACGGCCATTGGAATTGAACCCGTAGCCGACCACAGGCTTGCCGTCCCGCACCACGTCGGTGATCACCGCCACCAAACTCAGCGTCATCTTGCTGAAGTCGATATAGGCGTTCCGGATGGAGGAACTGATGGGAAGGGTTTTTTCACGGATCTCGACGATTTTCATAATCTTTCCTTGTGGCGTTACGGTTCGGGATGAACGCATATGGAGGTTCACAGCTTACGCAATCCGGGCATGTCTATAATTCACCATAACGACATGGATTCTTAACCTGAAGTGAAAAATACCTCTCCTTCCGAACTCGAGTTTTTCGTCCTGCTTGCCCGCCACGCCAGCCTGTCGGCAACCGCCCGCGAACTCGACATCACACCGCCCGCCGTGACCAAGCGTCTCGCCCGACTGGAACAACGCCTCGGCGTGCGGCTGGTCAATCGCACCACCCGCAAGGTCAGCCTCACCAGCGAGGGGGAAATGTACCTGTCGCACGCCTCCCGCATCCTGGCGGAAATCGGGCAGATGGAAGAACTGGTGTCCAGCAGCGGCGCCGCGCCGCGGGGACTGCTGCGGGTCAACGCTACCCTCGGCTTCGGCCGCACGACCATCGCACCGCTCATCTCGGCCTTCGCCCGGCTGCATCCCGACGTGGACGTGCAACTGCAACTGACCGACCGCCCTATCGACCTGGTCGAAGAAGCATTCGACCTCGGCATCCGTTTCGGCGAACTCCCGGACAGCAGGCTCAACGCCCGCCGCATCATGCCCAACCGGCGCTTCCTGTGCGCGTCACCCGCCTACCTGAAACGTTTCGGTCATCCGGCCACCCTTGCCGACCTCGCACGGCACCACTGCATCGTGCACCGGCAGAACAACGATCCGGGCGCGGTATGGCGCCTGATGAAGGGACGAAAAACGGAAACGGTGAAGGTCGGCGGGCAGTTGTCGAGCAACGACGGCGATGTGGTGCTGAACTGGGCCCTGGATGGGCATGGCATCCTGATGCGCTCCGAATGGGACCTGGCGAAATACCTGGAAAGTGGAAGGCTGCAGGTCGTGCTGCCGGACTACAAGATCGCACCGGCGGATTTGTTCGCGTTTTATCCCAGCCAGCGGAATCTGTCGGTGAGAGTGCGGGTATTTATCGATTTTCTGGCGGAAAGTTTTGGGGGGAAGTGAATGTGCGATCGCAGAATATGAGGAAGTTCGGCATAACGGATGTAGCGCCGGCACGGCAGAATCAGGTGCTGGCGTCCTGTACGACAATCAGATTCCCGGTTTTGTCATACGCCGGCAAATGCATTTCACCATGGGATCATCGTAACCCCGCACAACGCCCGGGCTGCGTTACACGGTTAGCCGGGAAAATCCAATGCGGCCGCGATAGCGCGGTGTCGGTCTATCGCCGTCCTCGCAAGCCGGGGCTATTCAGATAAACGATCAAGATGGCGCTTGGCGCCATCTTGATCACACTCCATTAACGGACGTATCTCTCTGCTCGAGCCGCACCTGCGGCCCTTTGCCCCATCCTATTGGGACGAGCGGGACTGCGCCAGGAAAAACCGCACCATCTCCCGCGACGCATCCGGCCCTTTCGGATCGGTGTACGACCCGGTCTTCTTTCCGCCCGCCCAGGCATGTCCCGCGCCATGGACCGTCCAGTGCTCGGCAATCGTCCTGCCGTCCGCATCCTGGCGTCGTGCCACGGTATAGCTCCTGCCCTGCGGCGACTTGGCCTTTTCCACCGTCGCTTTGGAAGCCTCGGCCGCTTCGCCAAGGCACTGCGCGATCACCTGTTCGCCATTACGTTTGTTGACGGTGCTGTCGCGGTCGCCGTGGAAGACGATGACCGGAACGGGCTTGCCGGACTTGATGCCGGCAGGCGCCTGCGCGCCGCTCTTCATTGCGGCAAAGGCGCTCGGTACGTCATGCGCACTGCCGAGCGGCAAACCGGAATGCACGCCGATCGCGGTGTACAGGTCGGGATAGGCCGCACCCATCACGACCGCCATCGCGCCGCCGGCGGACAGGCCGGTGACATATACCTTGCCGCCGTCAACCTTGTAGTCACGGATGATCTCGCGGGTGATGTCGGCGATGATGGATGGCTCGCCGGCGTCGCGGCGCTGGTCCTTGGACTGGAACCAGTTCCAGCAGTTCGAGCCGTTGGCCGACTGCACCTGCCCCGGATACGCAACCATGAAACCATGCTCTTCCGCCAAGGCATTCATATTGGTGCCCCTGGCGAAATCGTCGGGATTCTGCTTGCAGCCGTGCAGCATGACGATCAGCGGCAGCGGCTCGCCTTTGTAGCCGCTCGGCACATACAGCTTGTATTTGCGGGTACCCGCGGCATTGGTGCAGGAGCGGGACAGGAATTGCCCGGGCAGCGCCGGATCGGTGCTGACTTCCTCCACATCTTCCACATCCTGCATGACGCCGCGCCACCCGCCCTTCGCGCCGGCACGGAAGCGCTTCAGCATGTCGGCGGCCGCGGCTTTGTGCGATGCCATGTCGGGCATCGGGTTGATGTCGTGCAGATTGGCGAACTGCGGCGCAGCTGCGGATTGCGGTGCATCTGCGGATTGCGGTGCATCCGCGTCGGGCATTCCCTGCAGGGCGCGCTGAATCGCCTCGGTGGCGGCCATCGGGCCGGCGGTTTGGAGCAATTGGGTGGCTTCGCGCAGTTTCGCAAACATGTTGTCGTCGAGTTTCATATCATTCCTTGATTAAAAAGTACGCCCGGCCAAAGCGGCCTTGACGGCTGGGCTGGCGTGCAACGCACCCAGCACCGTGACGGATTCGATGGCGGCGAGCGCCAGTTCCGGTGTGACATCGGCGGCGATGGTGGCCAGGCCGAGCACTTGTATATGTAATTTCTGTCCCGCGTCCCGCACCGCCTCCAGATCGGCGCGGGAATAATGCTGCAGGCCCAGCACGAGGCTCTTGCGAGCCACGGTCTGCCTGACGACGTCCGCATGGGCTTGCAACTGGTTGCGGATGGCGGTGCGGATCAGGTCTGTGCGGTTGGAATAGAAGCCTTCCTGGACAAGCAGGTCGATCTGACCCAGATCGATCATGCCGAGGTTGATCGTGATCTTCTCGGTATCGCTTGCTTTCACCACTGCATTTTGATGTGTTGCCATGATTTCCCTTTCCACTAAGCGCCATCCATAAACCATCTGATTACCATCCATATGGATGGTTCAATGCGATTTGCAAGAGTTGAGGATGTATTTTTATTTAATTTCCCAACTGCATCGGCTTTACATGCCGTCGTATATGCGTGAAACCGAACTCCCGCGTCCGCCGGTGGTCTTTATTAATAACTGGACAAGTTTTTTATAGCCAATGGATCAGGCAACGACCAAACCGACGACACCGAAAACTTTCCTGCAGCGCCTGCGCGCACTACTCGTCGGGACCGTCACTTCATGGTTTGAGGACCGGGCGGCCAGCAAGGGGGCGGCACTTGCCTATTACACCCTGTTCTCGCTGGCACCCTTGCTGGTGATCGTGATCGCGATCGCCGGCGCCGTGTTCGGACGGGAAGCGGCACGCGGCGCACTGTTCAAGGAATTGAATGGATTGGTGGGGCCGACCGGCGCCGAGGCGATCCAGCTTCTGCTGGCGAATGCGCGCGATACGGATACCGGCCTGCTGGCCGGGGCGATCGCGATCGGCGTGCTGCTGGTGGGCGCAACCACCGCGTTCGGCGAGCTGAAGGACAGCCTGGACGAGATATGGCATGTGCCGCCCGTCAATAAATCAGGCTTCATCCTGTTCCTGCGCACCCGCCTGCTGTCGGTCGGGCTGATCATGGTGCTGGTGTTCCTGCTGCTCGTGTCGCTGACGATCAGCGCGGCGCTGGCAATGCTGCAGAGTTATTGGGGCCGCTACTGGAGCGACCTGGCCTACATCCTGCAACCGGTATCGTCCGCAGTGTCGTTCATTATCATCGCCAGCCTGTTCGCCGCCATCTACAAGCTGCTGCCGCAGATCAAGCTGCCGTGGCGGGATGTCCTGATCGGCGCGGTGGGGACCGCGGCGCTATTCCTGCTCGGCAAGAATGCGATTGGGGCCTATCTCGGCAACAACGCGCTGGCCAATACGCAGGGTGCGGCCGGTTCGGTGATCGCGCTGCTGCTGTGGGTGTATTACTCGGCGCAGATTTTCTTCCTCGGCGCCGAGTTCACACGGCATTACGCCCTCCTCTTCGGCAGCCTGCGCGATTCACCGGAACATGCGCATGTTCACGGCACATAGCCGGGTATGGTGCTGACGTCGACCTCGTCGATCTGCTCGGGGTCCATGAAGCGGCGCGCATAGTCGAGATAGACCTTGCTGCGCACGAAGATGTCGAAGAGATCCGGGTCGATGTGATTACGCTCCCGGAAACCGCCGAGAATACGCAGCGATTCGCTCAGCGTCTTTCCCTTCTTGTAGGGCCTGTCCTTCGCGGTCAGCGCCTCGAAGATATCGGCGATCGCCATGATGCGCGCCTGCACCGACATCTGGTCGGCGCGCAGCCCGCGCGGATAACCTTTGCCGTCCATGCGCTCATGGTGGCCGCCGGCATACTCCGGCACGTTCTGCAGGTGCTTCGGCCACGGCAATGATTCGAGCATGCGGATGGTGACGTCGATATGGCGGTTGATCACCTCGCGCTCCTGCATGTTCAGCGTACCGGCGCGTATCGTCAGGTTCTCGGTCTCTTCGTCGTCGAGCAGATTGCGCTCCACGCCGTCCGGCCCCTTCCACCGGTACTGAGCGATCCGCCGTACCCGCTCCTGGTCCTCCGGCTTCATGCCTTCGTTGCCGATATTGGCGCGGCGCAGGAAATCGCGGTCCTCATCCAGGCGGGCCAACTCCCGCTCCAGCTCACGCTCGATCTCCACGTCGCGCAAGGGATCGCTCTTCACCGCATAGCGCTTGCGCAAGGCACGCAATTCGGCATCGCGCTTGAGCACCTCGAACCGCGTGTCCACCAGGTGAATGCGATCACAGATCGTTTCCAGTTTGGTCGCCTTTTCCACCACATGGACCGGGGTGGCGATCTTGCCGCAATCATGCAGCAGGCCGGCCAGCCAAAGCTCGTGACGGTCGGCATCGGTCATGGTGAATCCGGCCATCGGCCCGGTGTTCGCCTTGTGCACGGCTTCGGCCAGCATCATGGTCAGCTCGGGCACCAGTTCGCAGTGCCTGCCGGTGTGCGGGGATTTTTCGCCGATGCCGATATTGATCAGCTTGACGAAGGATTCAAACAGGTTCTCGAGGCGGCCGATCAGTTCCTGGTGGGCGATGGCGATGGCCGCCTGCGACGCGAGCGCCTCGATGAAACGCTGGTCCGTTTCGGAAAAGGAACGCGTCTTTCGGGTTGCCGGGTCCTTGGCGTTGATGAGTTGCAGCACGCCGATCAGCTCGCCGTCGTGATCACGCATCGGCACCGTCAGGAAGGACTCGGAGTGGTAGTCGTACAGCTCGTCGAACTGCCGCATGCCCGAGAAGTTGAACATGTCGGCTTTATAGACGTCCTGGATGTTGACCGACGTGCCGGTATTGGCGGCATAAGCGGCGACGGCGGAGAGGTCCTTGTCGCCCAGCGGGGTAAACAGCGGCAGGTCCGGGATATCGATCGGCTGGCCGCTCACGCCGCCCTGGTACAGGCCGAGCGTGTCGTTCATCGAGATATGGAAACGCAGGCTCCTGCGGTCGGGCGTGGTCCGGTAGAGCGTGCCGCCGTCGGCATGGGTCATGCTCTTGGCGGCCAGTACGATGCGCTCCAGCAGCAGGCCGACATTGCTGTTGGCGCTGAGCTCGACGCTCAACTCCGTCAGCCGTTCCAGTCGTTGTGCGATTTCAGCGGGGGTCAGTTGCGTCACGGCCGTATCTCCGAATGCGCCGGCGTGTCAGAACAGGAATATGTCGCCGGTCTTGAGCGCCGTGAACGGACGGTCCACCCCGGCGGCCTGCAGTTCTTCCATGATCTGGTTTTCCTGTCCCGGCTTCAGATGGTAGATCAGGAATTCGATCGAATGCGACATCGCGTGGATGTCGGCGATCAGCGATTGCGGGCAGAAGTGCATCGACTTGTCGGCCAGCTCGCACTCAGCATTCGGAAATGAACAATCGACGATGACCTTGCGAAGCCTGCTGTCGCCGGCCAGAGCGTTCCAGAGCGCAGGCGTCGAGCTCATATCGCCGGAAAACAGCACGCCGGCAGTGCCGTTGTGCGCATGATAGGCAACCGAACCGCGGGTGTGATTGACCGGATAGGAGGTGATGTGCCGGCCCTTGATTTCGATGGTCGCGCCCGGCTTGAACGGTGCCCATTGCAGCACCGGATCGTCGGCGCTCGGTATGGTCGAAAAGTCGGGCCACAGGACCCAGTTGAAGAGGTGCTTCCTGAGCCCGGAGATCACATCCTCGGAAGCGTGGACGGTAACCGGGCCTACCCGCTTGCCGCGAACGGCATCGACCAGGAGGGCAAGACCGGCAACGTGGTCGAGGTGGGCGTGAGTGATGAAGATATGGTCGATTCCGACCAGGCGTTCGATATCCAGATTGGTGATGCCGGTGCCGGCATCGAGAAGAATGTCGTTGTCCAGCCACAGGCAGGTGGTGAATCTCTGGTGGCCGCCGATGCCGCCGGCGCACCCTAATACTTCCAGCTTCATCTCGCAGCGTCCAATGTGAAGTGCGCAATGCGCCGCACAGGAAACGACGCCAATGACGCATATTCGGTGGATACCGGATACACGGTGTCCACTGAATATGCGGTGCGACGCGCGTGCGCACGCACAAATGAAGGTACGGCCATCTTATCCTCTCCCTGAGGGGTTTTTCGGAGATTGTAGTCGGAATCTGTAACGCTGCGTTGTTTATGTCATCGCAATCTCACCATTGCCGCCCTATACAAAAACGAAGCGTTGATTGATGCTACATTTTTGCAACGCGATTTATAATCGACTTCGATTTAAGGTCCGATTTCGTGCTCGATGGCCTTGGACTTCATGCTTTTAAATGGGATTTTCACGCCGTTCCCTCCCCGCCAATCCGGCGATCCGGTGCCAGGCCGATTTGGCCGGACCGATGACAAATGGACAATGATATGAGCGCAGTTGTTGGTACACAGCCCGGAACGCAGCCGAACACGGCGGGCAAGGACGACATCGACCTTCGGCTGAATTTCTTCAAGAAGCTGCAGTCGGTCACCAACAAGATCCATGCGACCAGCAATGTCGATGAAATCATGCTCGACCTGTCGCAGGACATCTGCGACCTGTTCAACTGCGATCGGCTCACCATCTATGGCGTGGTCGACGAAAAAACCGCCATCGCCTCGAAGGTCAAGACCGGCCTCAATTCCTTCAGCCAGTTAAAGTTGCCGATTTCGGACAAGAGCGTCGCCGGTTACGTCGCGCTTACCCGCAAGACCCTGAACATCCGGGATGTCTACGATGAAGCGGAGCTGCGCGCGCATTCACCCGAGCTGCGCTTCCTTCGCGAGGTCGACAAGCGTACCGGATACCGCACCAAGCAGATGCTGGTCGCACCCTTCATCGACGAACGCGCCGACGAACTCTTGGGTGCGGTCCAGCTCATCAACAGCGCCGACGGCAAACCGTTCTCGCCGGTCGTGGAAGACGCACTCAAGGAATTGTGCAAGACGCTGGCCATCGCTTATACGCAACGGCTCAAGCCGCAAACGGTGATCCGTTCGAAGTACGATCACCTGGTTGCCGATGCAGTGCTGTCGGCGGCCGAGATGGATCTGGCAACGCGTTCAGCCCGACGCAAGAATGAAGATATCGAAGCCGTGCTGGTCGACGAATTCCAGGTGACCCTGCCGGCGATCGGCCATGCATTGGGGCGGTTCTTCAACGTGCCCTATGAGCCGTTCAAGCCGAACCGCGTCAAGCCTGCCGATCTGCTTCGCAACCTGCGACGCGAGTTTATCGAGGAGAACCAGTGGCTGCCGATCGAGGAAGGCAAGGAATCGATCACGATCCTTTCCACCGATCCCGAGCAGGCGAAAAGCGCGCGGATGATCAGCAGCATCTTCCCGAAGGCGAAGCTGAATTATTGCGTCACCACCATCAGCGAATTCAAAAAGACGGTCGACCAGTTTTATGGCGTGGCGCATGACTCCGGCTCGGTCAATGAACTGCTGTCGGGCATGGAAGACAGCGACGACGACGGCGTCGAGCTTTCCGACGCCGATATCTCGGCGGCTGCGGAGAATGAACTGGTCAAGCTGGTCAACAAGATCATCATGGATGCCCATCGCCAGGGCGCGTCCGATATCCATATCGAGCCTAGGCCAGGCAAGGAAAAAACAGTCATCCGCTTCCGCAAGGACGGATCGCTGGAGCCGTACATCGAAATTCCCGCCAGCTACCGCACTGCCCTGTCTGCCCGCATCAAGATCATGTGCGAACTCGACATATCGGAGCGGCGCAAACCGCAGGACGGCAAGATCAAGTTCAAGAAGTATGGCCCGCTCGATATCGAGCTGCGGGTAGCGACGATTCCGTCAGCCGGCGGCGTTGAAGACATCGTGATGCGTATCCTGTCGGCCGGCGAGCCGATCCCGCTCGAAAAGCTTGGCGTGCTGCCGCACAACCTGGAACGCTTGAAGGGGGCGGTCAGCAAGCCGTATGGCCTGTTTTTCGTCTGCGGCCCGACCGGGTCCGGAAAGACCACCACGCTGCATTCGGTATTGAAATATTTGAATACCTCCGAAACCAAGATCTGGACGGCGGAAGACCCGGTCGAGATTACGCAGAAGGGCCTGCGCCAGGTACAGGTCAACCGCAAGAGCGGACTCGATTTCGCGACCGCGATGCGCGCCTTCCTGCGTGCCGATCCCGACATCATCATGGTCGGCGAGATGCGCGACAAGGAAACCGTATCGATGGGCGTCGAGGCGTCGCTGACCGGCCACCTGGTGTTTTCCACCCTGCATACGAACAGCGCGCCGGAATCGGTGGTGCGCCTGCTGGACATGGGCATGGACCCGTTCAACTTCGCCGATGCCCTGCTCGGCGTGCTGGCGCAGCGGCTGGCCAAGCGCCTGTGCACCAACTGCAAGCTCGCTTATGAACCGTCGGCCGAGGAGATACAGCTTCTGCTGGCCGAATATTGCGAGGAATTGCGCAACACCACGGCGTTCGTCGACGACCAGCAGGCCGGGCAGCAGGCCGTGCTCGAGAACTGGCGCAAGAATTACGGCGACGGCAAGGGCAGTTTCAAGCTGTACAAGGCGGTCGGATGCGACCAGTGCAGCGGCGGCTACAAGGGACGGGTCGGCCTGCATGAGCTGATGCTCGGCACCGACAAGCTCAAGCGGCTGATCCAGGAGCACAGCCGTGTCGCGGTGATCCTGGCGGCGGCACTCGAAGACGGCATGCTGACGCTGAAGATGGATGGCATTGAAAAAGTGCTTTCCGGCATTACCGACGTCAAGCAGGTACGGGCCGTCTGCATCAAGTAGCGCGCCCGGCCCGCACCAATCCGCCGGCAATGCCGCCGGCCCCACGCACCATTTCCGGGCAAATAAGCCACGGCCGGTAAGACGGCCGTGGCACAACCAGCCGTTCGGCACGCCTTCCATTGCCTTCCTTTCAACCTTTGGCAATGATCGCCTTGCGGAATGCTGTTGCGATCCGCTTCTATTGACCCGCTTCAAATGCCAGCCGTGTCGAAGTGGCATATTGAACTATTCAAAACGTTCATCATTCCCATGTTCAGCGTCGTCAGCCTGGAAGGCGAATCGGATGGGGTTGCTCAGCAAATGTTTCATGCCGGTCGCGCATTCGCCAGCGCACAGCGCCTTCGGTGGTGTTTCGACCATCGCCCGGGCCGCGCTGCTGGGAGTCGCTTTTTACCTGACTGCCTGGCTTTCCAGGCTGTTTGCGTTATCGCCTGACGACATCAGCCCCTTGTGGCTGCCGTCGGCGGTTGCGTTGTGCGGCGTCCTGCTGTGGGGAGCGCGTATGGCGCCGGCAATTTGCATCGCGGCGACGCTGGTCGCGTGGCATATCGGCCTGCCCTTTGCAATCGCGTTTGCGATCGGGATCGGCAATAGCCTGCAGAGTGTCGTCGCGGCAATGCTGATCCAGCGCGTGGCCAGCCTCCAGCCGGATATCGCGGATACCACCGGTGCCTTCAAGTTTGCCGCGATTGCCGCTTTCGCCGGCGCGCTTGCCGCCCTGATCGGCACAGGCGCTCTGCATCTGGGCGACCGCCTGCCTGACGATCGGGTAGCCATCACCTGGCTGACCTGGTGGCTGGGCGACACAACCGGCATGCTGATCGCCGTGCCCCTGATATTGGCATGGAGCCTGCGCTGCAACGTTAGGTGGAAAGTCCATCGGCTGATCGAGATCGCGGCGTTCGCACTGCTGCTGCCCGGCATTTCCCATATCGCGTTCAGCGGCATCTTCGGGCCCCTGCCGCTCGCCTACCTGCCCGTACCGCTGATCATCTGGGCAGCGTTCCGTTTCAACCTGGCAACTATTTCCTGGACCACCGCGGTGATTTGCATCGTTGCGTCATGGAATACGGCAAGAGGCCGTGGGCCTTTCGCCCTGGACAATCCCGACACTTCACTACTGCTGTTGGTGCTGTACACCAATATCGTTGCCGTTCTCGGTTTGACGCTGGCCGGGCTGGTGCAGCACCAGCGGACCAGCCGCAACAAGCTGCGTCATGAACAGGAACAGCTCGAGCAGAGGATTGCCGAGCGGACCAGGGAGCTGACCATCGATATCGAGCACCGCAAGAAGATCGAGCGGGCCCTCGCCGGACGGGAACGCCAGCTGGCCGAGGCGCAGCGGCTGACCCGCATGGGCAGCTGGAACTGGGACCTGGGAACCAACCGGATCACCTGGTCGGATGAGCTGTACCGTATCTACGGTGTCGATCGTCATACATTTGCGCTTAATCCCGACAACTGCCGCGCCCGTATCCATCAAGACGACGTTCCATTGTTGCGCGAGATCACGAAGTCGAGCAGGGATACAGGCGCGCCCTTCCATGCCGAACACCGGATCGTACTGCCTTCCGGGGAAATCAAGGTCGTGTCGGCCCACGGCTACGTGCAAAAGGACCACCACGGCAAGGCAATCAGCATCTTCGGCACAACCCAGGACATTACGGAGGCCACACAGGCGCAGACGGCGTTGCGGGAGGCCGAAGAGCGCTACCGGCTGGTGGTGGAGCTCTGTCCCGACGCCATCATGGTGGTGCAGCACGGCATTATCAGCTTCGCCAATCCGGCTGCCGCGGCACTCCTTCAGGCCGCCAGTACCAGCCAGGTGGTCGGCAAGCCGGTAATGGACCTGATTCCGGACAGCCACCATGCCATCGTCGGCGAACGGCTCGGCGGCCTGGCTCGGGGCGAACCGATTGCGCCGATGGAGCAACCCTTCATCCGGATGGACGGCACGCTGGTGGAAACCGACGTCCACGTATCGTCCTTCATGCACAAGGGCAGCTTTGCCGTGCTGCTGATCCTGCGCGACATCACGGAACGCAAGAAAGCCGCCGAACGCATGGCCTACCTTGCGCATTTCGACTCCCTGACCGGCCTGCCCAACCGGGCGCTGTTTCACCAGCGGCTCGATCATGCGCTCAGCCTGGCGGAGCGCCCGGGCAATTCGCTCGAAATCCTGTTCCTGGACCTCGACCGATTCAAGAACATCAACGACACGCTCGGCCATGCGGTCGGCGACATCGTGCTGAAGGAAACCGCGCAACGGCTGCAGAGCATCCTGCGCGAGTCGGATACGGTTGCGCGGCTGGGTGGCGACGAGTTCGTGGTGCTGGTCGAGAACGCCGACGAATGGCACAGCGGCGGGACCATCGCCCAGAAGATCATGACGGCGATGGAGCCGCCTTTCCTGCGCGACAGGACGCCGCTGAACATCTCCACCAGCATCGGCATCAGCCGGTTTCCGACCGACGGCACCGATGCCGAGACGCTGCTGAAAAAAGCCGATATCGCGATGTACCGCGCCAAGGAAACCGGGCGCAGCGCCTATCGTTACTTCTCCACCGAGATGAACGAACATATGGCCGAGCGCCTGATGATGGAATATGCCCTCAGCCATGCGATCCGCGAGAATCAGCTCGCCCTGCAATACCAGCCGAAAATCGATGTGCTGTCCGGCCGTGTGACCGGGATGGAAGCGCTGCTGCGCTGGCAGCATCCAAGCATGGGATGGGTGTCACCGGCCACCTTCATTCCGCTGGCGGAGGAGACCGGCCTGATCAACCTGATCGGAAACTGGGCGATACGCCATGCATGCCTGCAAAACAAGAAGTGGCAGGAAGCCACCGGACACCGGTTGAGGGTTGCCGTCAACCTGTCGCCGCGCCAGCTGTCGGACGAGCACCTGATCGACAATATCCGGACCATCCTCGAAGAAACCGGGCTGGATGCCGGCTGCCTGGAACTGGAAATCACCGAGAATGCGGTGATGGCCAATCCGGAAAAAGCGGTGACATTGCTGCAGACCCTGCGCGGCATGGGTGTGAGTGTCGTCATCGACGACTTCGGCGTCGGCTACTCGTCGCTCGCCTACCTGAAGCGCTTCCCGATTCACGCAGTGAAAATCGACCGCTCCTTCGTACAGGGCGTTACCAGCAATGCCGGCGATGCCGCGATCACCAAGGCGATCATCAGCCTTGCGCACAGCCTCGAATGCAGCGTGACCGCGGAAGGCGCGGAGACGTCGCAGCAGGTCGACTTTCTGCGCGAGCATGCCTGCGACGCCATCCAGGGATATTTCTACAGCGAACCGCTCAGCGTCGACATGTTCGGCGACCTGCTGCATGCGCAGTACCGGACGCGCGCCGACGTTCGCCTGCACTGATCCGGGTCGTGGCCGCCCGTCGTCTGAAGACGCTCAGCCCGGCCCCGATGAAGAAGGCCCGAAACGTTGCCATACCAGCAGCCGGTTGTTCGCCGGCATCGCATGGTTCGCCTGCAGCATGAGTCCCTGCTCCGCCGCCAGTTCCAGCACCGCTTCGACATCCCGTATGCCCATGTGCGGTGCCGCATCCTTCAGCGCCGAGTCGAACTGCTCGTCAGTGTGACCGCTGAATCTGCCGTTTTCCTTGAACGGACCGTAAATGCACAGGACGCCGCCGGGAACCAGCACCCGGCCGATGCCGGCGAACATGCCACCGACCTGATGCCACGCCATGATGTGGCAGGTATTGGCGGTGAAAACGCCGTCATAGACCTCGTTCACCTGCGACCAGCGCTGCCGGCCGGCATCGAGCCACAGCGGCGGCAATACGTTGGGCAGCGCCGCTTCCCGCAGCCATGCCAGGATGCCGGGATGGTTGTCCGGCAGGTCGCTGGTCTGCCAGGTCAGGTGCGGCAGATGCTCGCCGAAATACACCGCATGCTGCCCGGTGCCACTGCCGATTTCCAGCACCCGCCGGCTGCCGGCGAAGGCCTGTTTCAGGATCGCGAGGATTGGCGCCCGGTTGCGTTCGCAGGCGGCGGAAAAAGGTTTGTTCATCACGTTTCCTTCCCATTCGGAAGACGTGAGGATAGCAGCGGAAATCAGGTATCGCAGATACTGCAGTTGAAACCCTTGCAATTATGCAAAACGCTGCTCCTGCCTGCCTTCGCATGCGATCCCGGTCCGGTCGCGCCCATGCCGGCCAGTTGTTCGGCCAGGTTGCGCGGCTTCCAGGTTTCGATGGAACGCAATGCCACCCTGCCAGCGCTGACTGCCGGCGCGGCGGCCGTCAGCGTGCGGCAGTACGGGCATTCGGTCGGTTTGTGCAAACGGCTGACAGGCAGCATCTTCTCAAACGTGCCCGCGCAATGGCTGCAGTGGATGTCGTATAGCGGCATAGTGACCCTCAATCGAAAAACATGCGCAGGATGCGCGCGACGCACCCTGCTTCCACAGGTGATTACTTCCGGCCCCAGTACGCCTTGTCGTTCAGCATGCCCTTCGGCGTGATGTCCTGATCGAAGATCGACGTCGGAATCGACACGGTGCAGGCGCAGTTCGGGATATCGACGATGCCGCCGATGCGCCCTTCGACCGGCGCGGCGGTCAGCAGCATGTAGGCCTGCGGGCCGGTCAGGCCGAAATGCGTCAGATAGTCGATCGCCTTCAGGCATGCCTGGCGATAGGCGACGGTGGCATCCATGTAGTAGTTCTTGCCGTTCTCGACGCTGATGCCTTCGAAAGTAAGCCATTGCTCGTAATGCGGCTTGACGATGCTGGGCATGAAGATCGGCGCGGTGATGTTGTACTTCGCCATGCCGCCCTTGATGAGGTCGAAGCCGACATGGGTGGCGCCGTCCATCTCGATCGCGCCGCAGAAGCCGATCTCGCCGTCGCCCTGCGAGAAGTGCAGGTCTCCCATCGAGAAGCCGGCGCCTTTCACATACACCGGGAAGAAGATGCGGGTGCCGGCCGACAGGTCCTTGATGTCGGTATTGCCGCCATGCTCGCGCGGCGGGACCGTGCGCGCCGCTTCCTTCGCCATGCGGTCGAACTCGGCGCCGCGCACGCCGCGCAATACGGCGGTGCTCGGCTCGGGCGGCTTGGCGAGGCCCATCTTCGCCAGCGGCGCTTCACGGCGGTTCCATTCCGCCAGCAATTCCTGCGACGGCAGGCACCCCATCAGGCCGGGATGGGTCAGGCCGGCGATGCGCACGCCGGGAATGTGGCGCGAGGTCGCGTACAGGCCTTTCAGGTCCCAGATCGCCTTGGCAGCATCGGGGAAGTAGTCGGCGAGGAAACCGCCGCCGTTGGACTTGGCGAACACGCCGGAGAAGCCGACCGGCGTGATCGGCTTGATGTCGAGCAGGTCGATC
>NZ_DAIUCO010000102.1:0-16532 GCF_036846085.1 Noviherbaspirillum sp.
CCATTGTCGTCGTCAACAAGATCGACCGGCCCGGCGCCCGGCCTGACTGGGTCATCAATGCAACATTTGAATTGTTCGACAAGCTCGGCGCGACCGAAGAGCAGCTTGATTTCCCCGTGGTGTACGCATCCGCACTGAACGGTTACGCGAGCCTCGATCCGACCAATCGCGAAGGCACGATGAAGCCGCTGTTTGATGCCGTGCTGGAGCACGTGCCGGTACGCGATGACGATCCGGACGGTCCGCTGCAATTGCAGATTTCCTCCCTCGATTATTCTTCCTACGTCGGCAAGATCGGCATCGGCCGCATCAGCCGCGGCCGCGTGAAGGCCTTGCAGGACGTGATCATTTTGAACGGCCCCGATTCGACGCCGATCAAGGCCCGCATCAACCAGGTACTGAAGTTCAAGGGTCTGGAGCGCGTCCTGGTCGACGAGGCGATCGCCGGCGACATCGTATTGATCAACGGCGTCGAGGAAGTCGGCATCGGGAGCACCGTCTGTGCGCCTGACGTGCCGGACGCATTGCCCATGCTGCGCGTCGACGAGCCGACACTGACGATGAATTTTCTGGTCAACAATTCGCCACTCGCAGGGCGCGAAGGCAAGT
Source organism: Noviherbaspirillum sp. (assembly GCF_036846085.1). NCBI lineage: Bacteria > Pseudomonadati > Pseudomonadota > Betaproteobacteria > Burkholderiales > Oxalobacteraceae > Noviherbaspirillum > Noviherbaspirillum sp. The sequence goes on from NZ_DAIUCO010000102.1 coordinate 610, forward strand.
TCGTTACCAGCCGCCAGATCCGTGATCGTCTCGACCGCGAATTGAAGGCCAACGTGGCGTTGCGCGTGACCGATACCGGCGACGACACCACCTTTGAAGTCTCCGGCCGCGGCGAACTCCACCTCACCATCCTGCTCGAAAACATGCGCCGTGAAGGCTATGAACTGGCGGTATCCCGTCCGCGCGTGGTGTTCAAGGAGATTGACGGCGTCAAGCATGAGCCATACGAGATGCTGACCGTGGATGTGGAAGATTCCCACCAGGGCGGCGTGATGGAAGAACTCGGGCGTCGCCGTGGCGACCTCCAGAACATGGAACCGGACGGCAAGGGCCGTGTCCGCCTCGAATACCGTATCCCGGCCCGTGGCCTGATCGGTTTCCAGTCGGAGTTCATGACCCTGACGCGCGGCACCGGACTGATGAGCCACATTTTCGACGAATACTCCCCGGTCGATGCCAGCAAGCCGGAACTGGCGGGCCGTCGCAATGGCGTGCTGATTTCCCAGGATGACGGCGCGGCAGTGGCCTATGCATTGTGGAAGCTGCAGGACCGCGGACGCATGTTCGTCAGCCACAATGACCCGGTCTACGAAGGCATGATCATCGGTATTCACTCGCGTGACAACGACCTGGTGGTGAACCCGATCAAGGGCAAGCAGCTGACCAACGTCCGTGCCTCCGGTACCGATGAGGCGGTACGCCTGGTGCCGCCCATCCAGCTGACGCTGGAGTATGCGGTCGAGTTTATCGAGGACGATGAACTGGTCGAGATCACGCCAAAGAGCATCCGCCTGCGCAAGCGCTTCCTGAAAGAGCACGAGCGCAAGAAGGCATCGCGCGAAGCAGCATAATTCGCTTCTAGCGGTCCGTTAAGCGGACCGCCTGCGGCTGTCACAGCCCGGTCATCCTCGCGGACGCCGGGCTTGTTTTTTACGATGGCCGCATCGTGTTCCGGCAATCGATTCCGGCAAGCCAGTGTTTGCCGGAATCGAGGCGGCGAGCGAGCGTCGTCCCGCAAGGAACAGTTCGCCGGAACGAGGCTGCGCCCGTCGGCAAACCATCAAGAGTATTCTGTTCATTAATATGTCCATACTAAACACTCACCAGCGCGCCATCCTGCTGATGGTGTGCGCCCCGACGCTGTGGAGCATGGCAGGTGTCGTCACGCGGCACCTCGACGCCGCGCACGGCTTTGAAATCACTTTCTGGCGCAGTTTCTTTTCGGCTTTGTTCGTCGCCGGCGCACTGCTCTGGCAGCAGGGCGCAGAGCGCACCGCAGGCGCATTGCGGTCGCTAGGCCGGCTGGGCATCCTGTCCGGCATGATGTGGTGCGTGATGTTCGTTTGCTTCATGATCGCCCTCACCAAAACCACCGTCGCCAATACCCTCGTCGTACTCAGCATATCCCCGTTGCTGACCGCCTTCCTCGCATGGCTGCTGCTGAAGCAGGCCATCCCCGCGCGGACCTGGGCGGCAATTGCCGCCGCGGCCATCGGCATGATCTGGATGTTCAAGCCGGGTGTCACCGACATCAACGGCACTCATCTGACCGGCATGCTGATCGCGGTTGCGGTGCCGGTTGCGGCAGCGATCAACCTGATTGCGCTCAAGAAAGCCGGGCACGGCATCGATCTTATGCCGGCGGTCCTGCTCGGTAGCGTGTTTTCGGCGGCGCTCATGCTGCCGCTGGCGTGGCCGCTGCAGGCGTCCCTGCACGACATCGCGCTGATGGCGGCACTGGGCTTTTTTCAGCTCGGGTTGCCGTGCATGCTGATGGTGAAGGCGGCGAAATCCCTGTCGGCCCCGGAAGTGTCGCTGCTGGCCCTGCTGGAGGTGCTGCTCGGTCCGATCTGGGCATGGCTGGGCGCAGGGGAAGTGCCGGCGCGTGAAACCCTGATGGGCGGCGGGCTGGTGATGGCGGCGCTGATATTCAACGAGATCGCGGCGCTGCGGTCTTCCGCAAGCCGCCGCGCCGCGCCGGTTCCATCCTCCTGATCAGGCCACTGCCGGCTGGGAAGCCGGCACAGATTGCTGGCTTTTCAAGACGTCCGCGATCGCGCCGAACAACTGGTCGATCTGCGGCTTGTCGATGATCAGCGGCGGCGACAGGGCAATGATGTCGCCGGTGGTGCGGATCAGCACGTTCTTTTCCCAGAAGCATTTCAGGAAAACATCGAATGCCCGCGCAGTCGGCTTGCCGGGAATGCCTTCGAGTTCGATGCCGCATACCAGGCCGAGGTTGCGGACGTCTTTCACGTAGGGAAGCCCTTTCAGGCTATGTGCCGCGTCCTCGAAATAGGACGCCATGCCGGCGGCGCGGTCGAACAGCGCTTCTTCCCGGTACACCGCCATCGTTGCCAGCATGGCGGCGGACGCGAGAGGATGGCCGGTGTAGGTGTAGCCGTGGAAGAATTCAATTCCGTTCTCCGGCGCGGCATCCATGAAGGCATCATGGATGTCCTGGCGCACGATCACCGCCCCCATGGGGACCGCGGCATTGGTCAGGCCCTTGGCGCAAACGATCATGTCGGGCACCACGCCGAAGAAATCGGCGGCGAACGGCGCGCCGAGCCTGCCGAAGCCGGTAATGACCTCGTCGAAAATCAGCAGGATGCCGTACTTGTCGCAAATGGCGCGCAGCTTCTGCAAATAGCCCTTGGGCGGCAGGATCACACCGGTGGAGCCCTGGATGGGCTCGACGATGACGGCTGCCACGGTGGACGGATCATGCAGCGTCGTGAGGCGCTGTTCGAGTTCGTCGGCCATCTCGGCGCCATGTTCGGGCAAGCCGCGCGAGAACGCGTTCCGGCCGATATCCAGCGGATGGCGCAAATGGTCGACGCCGGCCAGAGTCGGGCCGAAATGCTTGCGGTTGCCGGCGATGCCGCCGACCGCGATACCGCCGAAGCCGACACCGTGATAGCCGCGTTCCCGGCCGATCAGGCGTGTACGGAGATTGTCGCCGCGTACGCGATGATAGGCGAGGGCGATCTTCAGCGCCGAGTCGACGCCTTCGGAACCGTCATTGCAAAAGAATACCCGGTTCAATCCTTCCGGCGCGATCGCGACCAGGGCGGTGGCGGCTTCAAAAACCTTTGGATGCCCCATCTGGAACAGCGGCGCGTAATCCATGGCGGCGGCCTGCTTCTGGATGGCGTCGACAATTTTCGGATGGCCATGGCCGGCGTTGACACACCATAATCCCGCCGTGCCGTCGAGAATCTTGCGGCCATCGTCCGACGTGTAATGCATGCCGGCGGCGGAGACCAGCATGCGGGGTTTGGATTTGAATTGCCGGTTGGCAGTGAAAGGCATCCAGAAATGATCGGTATTGGGCGTATTCGGCATGCGTCACCTGTTGTGTGGTTGAGCTAGTAATGTTAGTCCTTTTACGACCGTACCGGGTTGACGCCGGGCCGCATGGACAGCGGCATGGGACCCGGTGCCGGTAAAATAGCGGCTGATCCGCCATGCGGCCCGGCATTCCCGTTCCCGGCCAGCATGCTCCCTTTGATGGATATTCCCGCTTTGAATTCGCCAAAACTACCCTCCCGCCGTCTTTCCGTCGCACCAATGATGGATTGGACGGACCGCCATTGCCGCATGTTTCACCGGCAGATCACCCGCCATACCTGGCTGTACACCGAAATGGTGACCACCGGCGCATTGCTATACGGCGACGTTGCCCGCCATCTTGATTTCAACGAGGAAGAACACCCGGTCGCCCTGCAGCTCGGCGGCAGCGAGCCGGCCGACCTTGCCAAAAGCGCCAGGCTCGGCGAGCAGTGGGGATATGACGAGATCAACCTGAACTGCGGCTGCCCGTCGGAACGGGTGCAAAAAGGCGCGTTCGGCGCCTGCCTGATGGCCGAGCCGCAACTGGTCGCGGACTGCGTGAAGGCAATGCGCGATGCGGTGGCGATCGACGTGACCGTCAAGCACAGGATTGGCATCGGTAGATCCGAATCCTACGCATTCGTGCGCGACTTCGTCGGTACCGTGGCGCAGGCAGGATGCAATACCTTCATCGTGCATGCCAGGAATGCGATCCTCGAAGGACTCAGTCCGAAGGAGAACCGCGAAATTCCACCGCTCAAGCCGGAGTTTGCCTACCAGCTGAAGCGCGATTTTCCTCAACTTGAAATACTTATCAATGGCGGCATCAAGACCTTGCCGGAGATCGATACGCACCTGGAACATGTCGATGGCGTCATGCTGGGCAGGGAGGCGTATCACAATCCCTACCTGATGGCCGCCTTCGATTCCCGGTATTACGGCGACGATGCGCCGGTGAACACACGGCTGCAGGTGTTGCAGGCGATGCTGCCCTATATTCGCAGCCAGCTTGCGCGTCACGGCGCAGGGACGCCGGGTGGCGGCCTGCGTTTGAACAGCATTACCCGGCACATGCTGGGGCTGATGACCGGCATGCCGGGGGCACGCGTGTTCCGCCAGACCCTGTCGGATTCAAAGAAGCTGGCCGCCGGCGACGCGGACCTGTTGCTGCAGGCCTACCAGCGCATGCAGCCCATTGCGGCCTGATCAGTATTCATCATCGCACGCTTCCTTCCCCTGCCGGGGGAAGGAACGATAGAGCGGTCCCTCTTCACGCCGCCGCCGTGGTCGCCAACCATGGCGCATCTGGCGGTTCTGCGTTTTCGCGCGCCGCAATTTCCATGGCACGGACTCATCCCACCATCCCTCAACGTCCCCCTTGCTGATGGCATGAATGCTGCTAAATCTTCGGCTTCGACGGGGTAGTGCGCTTGCCCGCGCAGGCGCGTTCCCCTTGTGAAATCCAACTTTGCCATCGGAGAACGCATCATGCCTTTACGCAGCGGTAAATCGCAGGACGCAGTCAAGTCCAACATCAAGAAGCTGGTGCATGAGTACGAACATGAGGGCACCATCGGCAACAGCAAACCGGCCTCCAAGAAAAAGGCCGTCAAACAGGCTGTGGCCATCTCCCTGAAGAAAGCGGGCAAAAGCCGGTCGCAAAAGAAAACGACCAGCCACTGAGCGGTGCATCACTCCCGCTTGAACTCCGCATCGTTGAAATCAACAAGGAACAGACAAGGAATACGCATATGCCTACTGACAAACCAAGCTCCATGCCACCCCAGCATCAGGATCAGCAACCCGGCTCCGAAAAGGAAATGACGCCACGTCCGCAATCGACCGGAAAAGCGTACCGGGGAAGCGGCAAGCTTCAGGGCAAAGTCGCATTGATTACCGGCGCTGACAGCGGTATCGGGCGCGCGGCGGCCATCGCCTTCGCCAAGGAAGGCGCCAGCGTGGTCATCGCCTACCTGAACGAGCATGAGGACGCGAAAGAAACGCAGCGCCTGATCGAGGCCGAAGGACGCGAATGCGTCACCGTTCCCGGCGACATCGGCGAATCCGCGTTCTGCAACAAGCTGGTGGAGACGACGATATCGTCCTTCGGCAAACTCGATGTGCTGGTGAACAATGCCGCGCAGCAGTTCCCCCAGCAGAGCATCACGGATATCACCGACGAGCAGCTCGAGAAAACATTCCGCACCAACATCTTTTCAATGTTCTACCTGGTGCGCGCCGCCGTCCCGCATCTAAAGGAGGGCGCGAGGATCATCAACACCACCTCGGTGACCGCTTACCGCGGCAGCTCGCACCTGCTTGATTATTCCTCGACCAAGGGCGCAATCGTCGCCTTTACCCGATCGCTGTCGCAGCAGCTTGCGGAAAAGAAAATCCTGGTCAATGCGGTCGCTCCCGGACCGGTGTGGACACCGCTGATTCCGGCAACCTTCCCGCCGGATGCCGTGGCGCAGTTTGGCGGTAGCGTGCCGCTCGGCCGTCCCGGCCAGCCGGATGAAATCGCGCCGGCTTACGTGTTTCTGGCGTCGGAAGACAGTTCCTATATGACCGGCCAGGTGCTTCATCCGAACGGCGGCGAAATAGTGAACGCCTAACCGTGGCAAACCATTAAAGGAACGGGAAAAGGATGCGGGACGTGCCGGCTGCGGCTGCGTTCCGCATCCCTTCGATGAAAAGCCCGCTGGCAGAGGAAAACGACTGCCGGTATTCAATACTCCTTCAACCGGTTATACAGGGTCTTCAGGCTGATGCCGAGCGCTTCAGCCGTCAGCCGCTTGTTGCCGCTGTAGTGCTTCAACGTGGCGAGAATGATTTCTTTTTGCGCGTCGGCCAGCGGTGTGCCGACGAAAAAATTCAGGTAGCCGTCCTGCACCGTGGGTTTCTTGCTGGCGACATCCGAAATGCAATCTTCGATGTTCAGGGTATCGGTCGCCAGGATGAAGGCGCGCTGCACGACGTTCTTCAACTCGCGCACATTGCCAGGCCATGAGTAGGATCGCAACACCTCCAGCGAGCTGCGCGAGAATGTTTTCTGAGTATTCGCTTCCTCGTTGTGGATCTGCAGGAACTGCTGCGCCAGAAGTTCGATATCGGCGCCGCGTTCGCGCAGCGGAGGAATGCGTACCGGAAAGACCGCGAGCCGGTACATCAGGTCTTCACGCAGATGCCCATCTTTCACGGCGGACTCCAGATCGCGATTGGTCGCCGCGATCAGCCGCACATCGACATTCACTTCCTGGTCGCCCCCGACACGCGTAAACCTGCCGCATTCGAGGACACGCAGCAGCTTGACCTGCATGTCGACCGGCATCTCCGTGATCTCGTCCAGGAACAGCGTGCCACGCGATGCATGCTCGAAGTAACCGATGTGCTGGCGAACCGCTCCTGTGAAGCTGCCGCGCTCGTGCCCGAACAGCGCAGCCTCGATCAGGTGGGCCGGAATGGCGCCGCAATTGACGGCAACGAAAGTTTCGTCCTTGCGTGCGCTGACTTGATGAATCGCCTTGGCAATCAATTCCTTGCCGGTTCCGCTTTCGCCAACCAGCAATACCGTGGCGTCGGTGACCGCCACGCGTTCGACTTGCTGGTACAAGCGCTCCATGGTCGGAGAGAGACCGTACATGATGCCGAAGCGCTTTAACGATTGGTCTAGAGCCATGTGAATCGATGTGCTTTCTGCCGTATGCGGCGCCTGAAGAACGCCGCGCAAGAATGAGTGTGCAATGAGTGGGCTGATTGTTACATCACAGCTGGGAGAGCCGCTTGCGTTAGTTCAGTTCCTCAACATAAAGGAACGCACAACCTTGCATCGCGTGTTACACGATTGCGGTATGTCAGCACATTGGGGCAGCGCTCCAGAACTCAACCAGTTATGTGTTCAACATAGCGTATGGACGCCTGAAGTAAATACGATCCTGTTCATTTGAAAACCGGAAGGAGGGTTTCATTTCTAAAACAAACGCAGCCGCAAAAGCCCGTTTGATATTGCCAGGCAATTCAGGATAAATCTTCGGTGCAATCTTTTACCTGCTGCATGTAACGCTTACTGTGCAACTGTAATTTTTACGGTTTCCCACTCCGTTTCTGGCTGTTGCAAGTCGCTAAACGACACAATCGCCCCACCATTACCAATGAATGTTGCTGGCACACTTTCTGCGTTTGGGGTGACACCGACTTTTGCAAATAAGTTAAGAAACTTATCGCAATTGCTATGGTCAAGGTTTGAGCAAACATCACTTATCGAAAGGAATAATTATGAAATCACTTATCGGCGCATCTAAAGTTCTGGCAGTCACTGCAGTGTTGAGCCTGGCTGTTGTTGGTTGCGGTCAACGTGGTGCAGGCGATCAATCCGGCGCATCGAGCGGTGGCGGCACACCTGGCAGCGCACAAAGCTCGGGCGGATCAGGCAGCATGGGTTCATCCGGTGCAGGCGGTACAGGCGGCGCTACCGGCTCCGGCTCCAAGTGAAAGGTAACTCCATGAAAGCAATCGTCAACACCTCCAAGGTCGTTCTGGTGACCGCGTTAATGGGGTTGGCATTTGCTGGATGTAGTCGTGAAGGTTCGGAATCCGGTGGTAGTCCAAGTACCGGCGCCGCAGGTGGCGCCGGCGGTTCGACATCCACCCCGAGCAGCACGGCAAGCACACCCAGCACGCCAGCACCAAGCGCCAGCACACCATCAACCACCACGCCACCGGCCGATAGCAGCACGGCAGGTGCAGCCGGCAGCACGCCAAGCAGCGGCGCTGCAGGATCGACGGGTAGCACCGGTGCAGCGGGCGGCACGGGCACGACTGCCGGCGCATCACCAACGTCGCCTACTTCGCCGCCGAGCGCAACGGATGGCGGTTCTTCTGCCGGTGGTTCTGCAGGCAGCGCCGGAAGCACGGGAAGCACTCCCGGTTCTTCCGGATCGACACCGGGCTCCGGCTCGAGCTCAAGTGCAAGCCCATCGGAAGCCGGCACATCCGGTGGTACCAGCGGCTCGGCGGGTAGCGGCTCAACCGGCGGCAGCAGCGATACAAGCAGCCCGTCCGGCAGCACCAGCGGTGGCGCCTCGAGTTCCGGTTCGACCGGTTCGGGAAGCAGCTCCACCGATCCGAGTTCGTCATCGGGCAGCACGGGTGGCAGCTCCGCCGGCGGCAGTTCGTCTGGCGCGGGCGGTTCGTCGACCACCGGTTCAAGCGGTTCTACCGGCAGCACCACGTCGCCTGAGCCTAGCAGCTCTTCCGGTGGCGCATCCGGTTCGGGTACATCGAAGTAATCGGTGTTTTTACGCTTGACGGCAAACGTCAACGCTTCTTGCACTTCGATTGAGGGCAATCAATCGAAGCGGCCAGAGGATTTGGCGTTTGCCGATTGTGCTCATAGCATACCGTTGTAAGCTTATCCGGCAACCCTGCCTTCAACAGTCGATCGAATCGATCGCGGTGGGAGGCTGTTACCGATGGTCGTGATGCGGTCACGATAATTGGATGGGGTGTATCCGGGCCGGTGCACCAGAAAAGGACGATGAGAACATCGTCCACGGCAATACCGAATGATCGAATAATCGAATAATCGATGCTGCCATCGAAGCGGTATCGAAGCGTGCAACATATCGAAGCGTGCAACATAAGGGAGAGATGACATGGATTCCGATGCAGTCCATCGACATGCCGTGATTGGTACGAGCCGCCACAGCAGCTCCACCTCAAGCAATGCATCGTCACAGGTGAACCTTGCAGGTTTCCCGTGTTCCAACCCCCTGTGTACATTGAATGCGTATTCACGCCGCTTCCATTGGCGCGCATTTCAAACGCACCGTACGTCTCTTCAACCTGTTCCATGATGTCTTGACGTTTCTTTTCCCCATTTCAGGAAGGCGGCCCCATGCATGACCAGTCGCGCTGCATCCGGTACCGTCCACGACAAGGTTATCGATCGCATTGTCTGCGGTCGTCACCGAGGCTGGAAGAGGACGTTGAAATTTCCGGCAGCCAAGCGCAACAACCGGATGCGGCACCAGATTTCATCCACTGCCCAATATCAGACAGAGACTCCTAATATGCCCCATGTACTTATCGTCGACGACGATGCCAATACGCGTGAAGCGCTGATGGAAATAGCTTCGGCCGAAGGTTTTACCGCGGCAGTGGCCGGGAACATACGCGATGCGCAGATTCAGATCATGCGCCAGCGTCCCGACGTCGTGCTGATCGACCTGAAGCTGCCGGACGGCAGCGGAATGGACTTGTTCAATGACATCGAATCGCGGGCAACGACCGAAATCGTCTTGATCACCGGCCATGCCAGCGTTGAAACTGCAGTGGAGGCATTGCGCCTCGGCGCAGCCGACTATCTCACGAAGCCGATCAATTTCAAGCGCCTGAAAGGCTTGCTCTCACGCATTCCACGCACTGTCGACCTGAAAGAAGAAATCGGCGTGCTGCGCAGCGAGCTGCGACGGCTCGGTCATTTCGGGCAAATGCTTGGTGCCGCGCCGGTCATGCAGAAGCTGTACAACCATATCGGCCGCGTCGCACCGACAGAAGCGACCGTATTGCTGCTGGGCGAGAGCGGAACCGGTAAGGAACTGGCGGCGCAAACCATTCATGATCTCAGTCTGCGCAGCAAGCATCCCTTTTTGCCCGTTAACTGCGGTGCGATTTCTCCGCAATTGATCGAAAGCGAAATCTTCGGCCATGAGAAGGGCAGTTTCACCGGGGCGGATCGCCAGCATAAAGGCTACTTCGAACGCGCCAACGGCGGTACGCTTTTCCTGGATGAAATTACTGAGATGCCGGTCGAGTTGCAGGTAAAGCTTCTGCGCGTCCTGGAGACCGGATCGTTCATGCGCATCGGCAGCAACCAGGAACTGGACACGGATGTGCGGGTGGTTGCCGCCAGCAACCGCGACCCCGAAGCGGCAGTGGCAGAAGGCAAGCTCCGACTGGACCTTTACCACCGTCTCAATGTATTCCCTCTGCGGATTCCGCCATTGCGCGAACGCGGCGCGGATGTCCAGCTGCTGGCAGAGCATTTCCTGGCCGAGATGAATGCGGCACATGGCACCAACAAAGTGTTGTCGCCAGACGGACTGGATTGCCTCGCCAATTATCACTGGCCCGGAAACGTGCGCGAGCTGCGCAATTACATGCAGCGTGCATTCATTCTTTCCGACGATGTGCTGGACGCGGCGGCGCTCGCACCGGTCATCACAACCCAGTCTCCGGTCGGGTTGACGCTCTCCATCCCGGTGGGAACGTCGCTTGCGGATGTCGACCGCAAGTTGATCTATGCGACGCTGGAGTTGTGCGGGGGAGTGAAGAAGCGGGCGGCGGATATTCTCGGGATCAGCTTGAAGACGTTGTATAACCGGCTGGAGGAGTATGGGCCGTATGAGGAGCCGCCCAAGAAAGATGATGCCAGTTTCCATAGCAGTGATTCGTACCACTGAGTTGGAGCATTGATGTGTAACTTCTTCGGTGATGCATCAGCCTGTCATGCCCGCTAAACGGTACCGGTTTGCAAGCCGGTACGTGCGCTGCCAGAGGGGAATCAGGGCGACGGAGTGCCTCCGGTAGTGCAACGCTTTCCTTTCTTCGAAGTGCCTAGCCGGGACTGGCCCCGGCGGGCCACTTACTTTTCTTGTCTCGCCAATAAAAGTAAGCAAAAGAAGGCGACCCCCAGTCGACGCCTGCTTCGCAGGTTCCCAAAAGTGGAAGTACTGAAACGGGAAGCGAAATAAACTCGCCTTCGGCCCAGACAAATTTCGCTTCTTTATCCGTTTCAGTACTTCCACTTTTGGCGTCGCCAGAAGGGGGAACTTCTAAAACCCATCCCCACCCTGGTCCTCCCCTTGAGGGGAGGGAATTATCTGTCCTTTACTTTGTGACCGTGAGCGGAAGAAGTATGGCCGTTTGTCTCTACTTGCCGGCATTCGCAAAGTAAGTTGCAGGGGACGCCATTGTCTTCAAGCAGCCCCCGGCGGGGGATCAGGGTAAGAATGGGTTGGCAGTTCATCTGTCCGATGCGCCGTCGGGCAGAATGCAAAGCCACAGCGGATGCTTGGCTTTGCATTTTGAAGGTACTTATTCGTCCCGTACCACCATCGTATCAATCACCACAATCAATTCCTCCGGCGCGACCGGCTTGGTAACGTGCATCTGGAAGCCAGCGGTGAGGGCGCGTATGCGGTCTTCGCGCTGTGCGAAGGCGGTGAGTGCGAGAGCGGGGAGGCGGTGCAGGGGGAGTGTGCCGTCGGCTGCTTTCCATGCCCTGATCCTGCGCAGTACCGCATAGCCGTCTTCCCCGGGCATGGCGATGTCGCAGACGAGTACGTCCGGATATTCATCTGCGGAAAGCGTCGGCAGCCATGTCATGACGCCTTTCGCCGATTCGGCGGCGAATACCTTCGCGCCGGCATTGGTGAGGACAATGGTGAGTGATTCTCGTGCTTCCTCCTGGTCGTCCACGAGTAATACGCGCAGTCCATTCAGCGATGGCAGCGGCACGCCATTGTCGATGCCGTCTTCGCAGTGCACCGCCGGGGTGTATTTGGCGCTTGGCGCGCGCAGGGGGAAGGAGACCGAGAAGGTGGTGCCCTTGTTTTCGCCTTCGCTTTCGGCGCTGACCTTGCCGCCATGCAGTTCGATCAGATGCCGCACCAGGAACAGACCCAGTCCCAGGCCGCTGTGGTCGCGCGTGCTGGATGTGTCTTCCTGGCTGAAGCGGTTGAACAGGTGCGGAAGGAAGTCCGGCGATACGCCGATGCCGTTGTCGCGGATGGTCACGACGATGCTGCTGCCGGACTGCGTGGCGGAGAGCCAGATGTTACCGTGGTCGGGCGTGAACTTGATCGCGTTCGAGAGCAGGTTCCATAAAATCTGCTGTACCCGGTCGGAGTCGCCCTCGATCTGTTCGTTGTTGATGCCGTACGTGCAATGCAGCTCGATATGCTTGGCCGTCGCATGCGCACGCACGCTTTCGACCGCAGCCTGCACGACCGGAAGCAGGGCGAGCGGTTGCTTCACCAGGCGCAGTTTGCCGCTCATCATGCGTGTGACGTCCAGCAAATCCTCGATCAGGCGCACCTGCTGTCCGACACCGGTCTTGATACCCTGGAGCGCGCGCTGCGCGAGCGGCGCGCTGCTGGCTTCCTTTACATAATTTTCCAGTACATGCGCCCAGCTCTGGATGCCGTTGAGCGGTGCGCGCAGTTCGTGGGAAACAATGGCCAGGAATTCGTCGCGCGCCCGCGCAGCCGTTTCGGCCTGGATGCGTGCGGTACGTTCCCGCGCCAGCAGTTCGTCGCGCTCCTTTTCCGCACGGGCGCGGTCGGTCACATCGTAGGCGATGCTGATCACCGATTCGATCTTGCCATTCAGGCTGATTTCAGGAATTACCCGTCCCGAAAAATAACGCATCTGGCCATTGATGTTGTGGTCGAAGTCGAGCCGCTGCTCGCTGCCGGTAGCGAAGGCGGCGCGTGCGGCACTATCCCAGGCATCGACGACGCTTGCCGGTAAGCCGAGTTCGGCCTTGGTTTTCCCGAGGTAAGCGGATGCGGGCAGCGTCGACAGTTTCTCGATCGCGGGGTTCACATACAAATGGCGCAGGCCGCGGTCGAGACGGGCGATGATGTCGGAGGAATTTTCCACCATCGTCTTGAATTCGACTTCGTGCCCAACGGGCTCGGCGATGTGGCGTGTATTGGTGCCGTGGGACGTGCCGTTGTTCGGCGCGTCGGGATGGTGATGCGTGCGGTTGGCTTTTCCGTTTTCATGGACCGTGGGATAGGGCGGTTCTGCCAATATCGAGGCGACCGGTCCGCCCAGGGCTGCAGCCATTGCCGGCTTGATCCCCGCGCTTGATGCATCGTTGCGGGCCGAGCGTCGTTTCATGCCGCTGCCCCGTATGGCACATTCCGCATCGCCTTGGGTTGCTTCGCAGCGCCGAGGGTAGTGGTGATGAAGAAAGCGGTGTGCAGATGTCGATGGTTATTCATTGCAAATGTCGGAAAATTGACCGCACGCGGCTACCCGCAACGCCCCTGCGCGTCTGGACAGGTTGCTTGCCGATGATAGCCGCATGATCTTTCCCGCTTGATAGATGTACCGTTCAGGCAGTCTTGGTGCTGACCGGATTCGCCTGCACCTGCCGCTGCACGCCGGCGATGAATTCGCTGAATTGCTCCGCAATCGCCGGATGCTTCAATGCGAAATTCACCGATGCTTCCAGGTAGCCCAGCTTGGAGCCGCAGTCATAGCGATGACCCTTGAATTCATAGGCAAGCACGGGATCGACTTTCAGCAGCGAAGCGATGGCATCGGTCAGCTGGATTTCCCCGCCGGTTCCAGGCTGGATGCGTTCGAGGTGATCGAAAATTTCCGGTGTGAAGACATAGCGGCCGACCACACCCAGCGTCGACGGTGCATGCTCCGGCTGTGGCTTCTCGACGATATCCGCAATGCGATGAATACGTACACCCATTGATTGCGGGCGTACGATCCCGTATTGGTATGTCTGGTCCAGTGGAACGGTCTGCACTCCTACCACGGAGCTTGCGTGCTGTTCGTACAGATCGATCATCTGCTTCAGGACCGGGACTTCGGCATCGATCAGGTCGTCGGCAAGCACGACGGCGAACGGCTCGTCGCCTACCAGCGGCTTCGCGCACAGCACCGCATGGCCCAAGCCGAGCGCTTCGCTCTGGCGAACATAGGAGTAATGCAGGTTGTCCGGGAGAAGAGTCTGTATTTCCTTCAGCAACTTCAGCTTGCCGTGCGAAGCCAGTTCGGCTTCCAATTCATATGCCTTATCGAAATGATCTTCGATGGAGCGCTTGCCGCGCCCGGTGACGAAAATCATCTCGGTAATCCCTGCGGCCGCGGCTTCCTCGACCGCGTATTGAATAAGAGGCTTATCAACGATAGGCAGCATTTCTTTCGGCGAAGCTTTCGTGGCAGGCAAAAAACGTGTGCCCAAGCCGGCGACAGGAAATACTGCTTTACGAATTTTAGTCATTTGTGATCTCTCTTAAGTCTGTGGGTTCACCAATCCGGCAACCATGATTCGGGTAACGATTACACCGATCTACCAGTTTTTACATGCTGGTCGGCCATGAACCGGCAGGCATCGGGCGCCGCTTGCAGCGCTTGACGCTTGGTGCAAGGAGCGCGGCATGCCAATGGCTATCGCTACTAGGTGCGTACATAAGCATGAAGCGTACCGGCGTCACGATAACTGCGCTGCATCAGCATATGGGTACGGAAGGCTTTGACGAAGATCATCCTGATTCAATGACCAATCCGTATAGTGAATAGACCCTAGGGGCGACAGCATGGTGCACTGCCTGCATCTGGCGCCCGGAATCAGTGCCCGATGCCGTCGAGGAACAGCCGCGCATCGCAGCCTTATAAAAACTATTTTGAATCGAGGAACCGGTTTGAAACGTCCAAGCACATAAGTCGCTGTCCCTACGGTGCGTGCCGGCACCTTGTCGTCCTTCGCCGGCATGAAGCCCCTGTCGTCGTTTTGCCTCACATCGCCGCTGTTCATTCGCCGGCTCTGACCATTGCGAAACGGAAATGAATTCTCCGCAAGCGCATCAGGCAATGTTTCATCAACGATCGGCATCAATCTTGCATCAGTACGCAGGTTGCGTTGCATGTTTTGCTAGAAAAAATATTATCTTTGTGAACGACTTCGCGAGGAGGCAGAAAAGAAGGGGAAGGCAACAGCACGCTGTTCGTGCCGCGGCCAACGAAATGCAGCATTACTAACCTTAACGCGAAATATGAAGAAATGACGATCGATGCTTCCATCACATTAGAAAGCCGCCGCGAGCCGCGAGGCAATGGAAGCGCGCATCGGATGAACCGCCAGCGGCGATTGCACCTTCATGCGAATGCATGCACGCATCCGCACCAGGCGTCGCACTATCCACACTCCCTGATGCGTCCGGTTCGCAACGCATCGGATTCCGCTCCAGATCACCCGCACAACGATCAGCGCCCGCGTCATCTCCGACGCGCCGCGGTCCTGCGCCATGCGCAGTGTGTCGTCGGAAAAAAATGCTGCTCGCACCCGTGCACCGCTCTCGCAAGGCAGGTCGCCGGTCCGACACGCATTTCCGCATTTTCAATCACCCTACACGCCATCAAGGCAAGGAGATAGCATGGCTTCAGCAATTATCGTTTTTTCGCATCTGCGCTGGGATTTCGTCTATCAGCGCCCGCAGCATCTGTTGTCGCGCCTGGCGCAGCATTATCCGGTCGTCTTTATCGAGGAGCCGCTGCATCATGACACCGACACCTTCATGAAAACCTATTCGCCGGGACCCAACATCCTCGTATGCCAGCCGCATACCCCGGTGAACATGCCAGGCTTTCATGACGATCACCTCCCGCATCTGCAAAAGCTGACCCGCCAGCTGGTGCGCGACTATCCCGACCATATCGCATGGTTCTACACGCCGATGGCGCTGCCGCTTCTGCAGGAACTGAAGCCCCGTCTCGTCGTGTATGACTGCATGGATGAGCTTGCCTCTTTCAAGAACGCACCCAAGCAGCTTCTGCAG
>NZ_DAIUCO010000103.1:0-16379 GCF_036846085.1 Noviherbaspirillum sp.
TCACCGGACGAGGCGGAATGGCTGAACCGTATTGCACGCATCGATCGCGGCTTGTTGCCCCCTGCCTTGCGCGCCAATTTACCGCAATGGCTATATGAAAAGCTCAGGGACCGCGACGGCGAGGAAGCAACCCTGACGCTGGCGGAAGCACTGAACCAGCCCGCGCCGCTCGATTTGCGTGTGAATGCATTGAAGGCCAAGCGCGATGAGGTCATTGCCGAGCTGGCGACGGCACCAATTCAATGCGAACCGACGCCTTATGCGCCGTTGGGGATCCGGATACATAAGAAGCCAGCATTGCAAAACCTGCCGCTGTTCCAGAGCGGGGCGATCGAGGTACAGGATGAAGGAAGCCAGCTGTTGGCGCAGATCGTCGCCGCCAAGCGAGGCGAAATGGTGGTGGATTTCTGCGCAGGTGCTGGGGGTAAGACCCTAGCGCTGGGCGCTGCGATGCGTAATACCGGGCGGCTTTATGCGTTTGACGTGTCCGAGAAGCGCCTGAACAAGCTGAAGCCGCGGCTGGCCCGCAGCGGACTTTCCAATGTTCACCCGGTCGTGATTGCGCATGAAAACGACGCCAAGATCAAGCGGCTTTCCGGGAAAATCGATCGGGTCCTGGTGGATGCGCCTTGCAGCGGGCTCGGAACGCTGAGGCGCAACCCGGACATGAAATGGCGCCAGACACCGGATGCGCTGACAGAGCTGACAGCCAAGCAAAGTGCCATCCTTGCCAGCGCCGCTCGCCTGGTCAAACCGGGAGGGCGACTCGTTTATGCGACATGCAGCCTGCTCGACGAGGAAAATGAGGCGATCGTTGCGGGCTTTATACAGGCGAATGAAGGCTTTACCCTGGTGCCGATGAAGGATGTGCTGGCGGAACAGAAGATCGCGCTGGATATGGGTGAGTATCTGAAACTCAACCCGCGTGAACACCAGACCGACGGTTTCTTCGCGGCGGTATTCGAACGCAGCAAGTGATCCGGCATGGCGCAGGCGCGCTGGCATTTCTCTGGTTTGCGCTCGGAACGGAGAATGCCTGGGCAGATGCGGCGATTCCGGTGATTGCCGCTCAAGGTGAGCAACAGGTCGCCTTTGCTCCCTGGGATGACGTGGAAGGATTGATCGTCGAGGTCATACGCGGGGCGGAAGCTCAAGTGCTGGTTCATGCGTATCTGTTGACCAGCAAGAAAATCGCCACTACGCTTGTCGCTGCCCGTCGTCGGGGTATTGATGTCCAGGTGATGGTCGATGCGGAACAGGTTGAGAGGACGCCGTCGGCGACGGACATGCTTCACGAGATGGGCAAGGCCGGTATTCCGGTGTGGATGGAAACCAAATATCAAAATGCGCACAACAAGGTGATCGTGACCGATCCGTCCACGTCGAAGGCCACTGTTGTTACCGGCAGCTACAACTTTACATGGACGGCACAGCATCGGAATGCGGAGAACGTCCTCGTCTCCCGCAGAAATCCTGCGCTTGCCGCGCGTTACGCGTCGAACTGGGAACGGCATCGCCGGGAGGCGGTGCTGTATAAAAAATGAAGCAGAATCTTCTATACGACATGCTGGCCGACGTGTGGGGCGACTTGCGCGACCCCAATCTGCTTTGGCAAATCCTTACGTTGGCCACATGCCTTGCGGCGGGTTGGTGGCTGGCCCGCCTTTTGAAGGAGCGCGTCTCTTCCAGTGATTCCCAGTCACGTGTCGTTCGGCTCGGGGTCCAGAGTTTTGCGCGCGTTTTGTGGCCTCTGATCGCACTGGTGCTGGTCTCTGCCATGACGGCGGCGCTTTCCTATTTCCAGACTGTCAGTTTGCTGCGACTGGCGATCCCGCTGATCGCTTCGTTCGCACTGATCAGGCTGGTGTTTTACGTATTGCGGCGCGCATTTGCCAAAGGCGGCAAGGCAGGCGCATTTCTGCTGCTGTCCGAAACTGTCATTGCGACGATTGTGTGGGCGTGCGTGGCGCTTTACATTGCCGGCCTGTGGCCGGAAGTGATCGGCTATCTCGACACCACAGTCTTGCCGATTGGCCGGCATAAGGTGTCGCTCCTTACGATTGTTCAGGCCACCGCTTCAGTCCTGGTCACATTGATGCTGGCGCTATGGGCCGGCGCCATGCTGGAAGAGCGGCTTATGCGCGTCGATTCCATTCATTCGTCGCTGAGAGTCGTCATGGCGCGCATGGGGCGCGCACTGTTTATCCTTGTCGCCGTACTGCTCAGCCTCTCACTGGTGGGTATCGATCTGACGGTGCTGTCCGTGTTTGGCGGCGCACTCGGAGTCGGCCTTGGACTGGGCTTGCAAAAAATTGTCAGCAGCTATTTTTCCGGCTTTGTCATTTTGCTCGAACGCAGCCTTGCGATTGGTGACATCGTCGGCGTGGACAAGTTTTATGGACAGGTAACGCATATCAATACCCGATATACGATCATCCGTAGCATGGACGGTCTCGAGACCGTGGTTCCGAATGAAATGTTTGTGGCCGGCCCGGTGCAGAATTACTCACTTACCGATCGTACATTGCGGTTGTCCACGCAAGTGACGGTCGCATATGACACAGACCTCGATCAGTTATTGCCGATGATCGAAAAAAGCGTTGCGTCGGTTCCCCGCATACTTTCCGAACCGGAGCCCAGGGCATTACTCATGCGATTCGGTGCGGATGGACTCGAGCTTGATGTGGGTTTCTGGATTTCAGACCCTGAAAATGGCCGGTCCAACGTTGTATCGGAGGTGAATCGGTTGATCTGGAAATTGCTCAAAGCACATCAGATCAATGTTCCGTATTCTCAACGAGAAGTAAG
Organism: Noviherbaspirillum sp.; assembly: GCF_036846085.1. Lineage (NCBI taxonomy): Bacteria > Pseudomonadati > Pseudomonadota > Betaproteobacteria > Burkholderiales > Oxalobacteraceae > Noviherbaspirillum > Noviherbaspirillum sp. Next base: position 2,809 of record NZ_DAIUCO010000103.1, read on the forward strand.
GTTGGTCGATGCTCGGGAACAGGCAGTAATCAAGCCAGCTATCAAGCACCCCGTCAAGGCGTCATAAAGCGTACAATTTGCATGAATTTTAATGAATCGCTAGTATTAATGTATCGGAACGGCAACAGGATCGAAGTAAATAATGGAGCATGAATGAATTTGAGCACAATTTTTGACGCGGGATTATCGTTCCTGGCCAATGGATTGGTCAGTGCAAGCGGATGGCAAATCGTGATCTTTGCCTTGGTAGTGACACACATCACCATTGCCGCTGTCACCATTTATCTGCATCGCTGCCAGGCGCACCGCGCTCTCGACCTGCATGCAATCCCCAGCCACTTCTTCCGTTTCTGGCTTTGGCTGACAACCGGCATGGTCACCAAGGAATGGGCCGCGATCCATCGCAAGCACCATGCAAAATGTGAAACCGAAGACGATCCGCACAGCCCGGTGACACGTGGCATCAAGAAAGTATTGCTCGAAGGAGCAGAGTTGTACCGTGCGGAATCCAAAAATGCCGAGACCATGGAGAAATTCGGTCACGGCACGCCGGATGATTGGGTTGAAAGGAATGTCTACTCAAAATACAGCTGGCAGGGTGTGGGATTGATGCTCATTATCGACATCATGCTGTTCGGCGTCGTCGGCTTGTCGGTATGGGCAGTGCAGATGCTGTGGATTCCGGTGACCGCAGCGGGAATCATCAATGGCATCGGCCATTATTGGGGCTACCGCAACTATGAATGTTCTGACGCTGCCACCAACATTTTCCCGATTGGCATTCTGATCGGCGGCGAAGAACTGCACAACAATCACCACACGTTTGGTACATCCGCCAAATTGTCATCCAAATGGTACGAGTTCGATATCGGCTGGATGTACATCCGCATTCTCGAAATGGCAGGCCTTGCCAAAGTGAAAAAAGTCGCACCTGAACCGAAATTCAATCGCGAAAAGACGGTTGCCGACTTCGATACGCTGCAGTCGGTGATTGCAAACCGTTATGATGTGATGGCCAAGTATGCAGTCTCGCTGAAGCGTGCATGGCACGACGAAGTTGAACAGCTGGCAGGCAAAGCAAAGTTTGAATCGAGCTTTCTAAAGTCCTCGCGAAAACTTTTGCAGCGTGAGCCGGCAAAGCTGGAAGCGGGACAGAAGCAGCAGTTAATGGAGCTGTTTGCGCATAGCAAGGCGTTGAAGACCATGCACGACATGCGAGTGGAACTGGGTGCAATCTGGGAGCGCTCCAATGCCAGCCGCGAGCAGTTGCTGCAGCAGTTGCAGGACTGGTGCACCCGAGCCGAGGCATCAGGGATCAAAGCACTGCAGGACTTCTCGTTCCGTCTCCGCAGTTATGCCTGATTGTCGAGGGCAATTGATTTAAGCCTCGAACTCCAGCTTCAAACGAAAAAGGCCACGATAATTCGTGGCCTTTTTGCATTCGGGTTCCGATATGCGAACCTTGTTTTGCCTGCATAAACTTACTTCAGCACTCCCAGAAGCAGGGAGTAGTTCCTAAAAGAACATGTTGCACTCTTCCACCGTTTGAAGAGCGTCCAAAAACAAAAGCCGCTCATGGAGATGAACGGCCTTGGGTACCACGGAACGCAGAGCAAGATTACTTGATCTTTGTTTCCTTGTATTCAACATGCTTGCGTGCCTTCGGATCGAACTTCATGATCGCCATTTTTTCCGGCATGGTGCGCTTGTTTTTGGTGGTTGTATAGAAATGACCTGTGCCTGCGGTCGATTCCAGCTTGATTTTGTCGCGGTTAGATTTCGCCATGATATTTTCCTGATGAATTCAGCTTAGACTTTTTCGCCACGAGCGCGCATGTCGCTCAGGACGGCGTCGATGCCGATTTTGTCGATGACGCGCAGGCCTGCATTGGAGATGCGCAAGGAAACCCAGCGGTTTTCGGATTCAACGAAGATGCGGCGATTTTGCAGGTTCGGCAAAAAACGACGCTTTGTCTTGTTGTTTGCATGGGAAACGTTGTTGCCGACCATCGGCCCCTTCCCGGTGACTTGGCAAACACGTGCCATGATTAACTCCTTAAAAATTTCCAAATGCGGAAAAGCGACGAGTATATAGAAAAAAATGTGATTTTTCAACGACTTGCGAAAATAAAGTGTGTCTTAAAATCCTCGATTGATTTAACAATTATATGGTGCGGTTTTCACGCATGCATGTGGCCATGTTCTGCGAACGAATACACCTGTTTTCCAGCCACGATGAAATGATCAAGAATCCGAATGTCTACGAGGCGCAATGCCTGTTTGAGGGCGTCGGTAAGCGCATGGTCTGCCGTGCTGGGTTCGGGGGTGCCCGAAGGATGGTTATGGGAAATGATGACACTCGCGGCGTTGCGGGAAAGTGCCGATTTCACGACTTCCCTGGGATAGACGCTGGCATGCGTCAGCGTGCCGCGGAAAAGTTCGTCGGTGCATATCAGTCGATTTTTCACATCCAGATACAGCACGACGAATGATTCGTATGGCTTGTTCCCGAGAAGGAGTTGAAGATAGTGTTTCACGGCCTGTGGGGACGTCAGTTCGATGCCTGAGCGCAGTTCCTCATCCAACGCTCGCCGGGCGAGTTCGAGCACCGCCTGCAACTGCGCATACTTCGCGGAGCCCAATCCATGAATCGCGGAGAAGTCGCTGAGGGTCGCGGTAAATAAGCGGTTGAGTGATCCGAAGTGGCTCACCATGTCTCGTGCAAGATCCACGGCGCTTTTGCCCTTGATGCCGATGCGCAGGAAGACCGCAAGCAGTTCAGCGTCGGACAGGGATTGGGCGCCATGCCTGATCAACCGCTCGCGTGGTCGTTGATCTGCTGGCCAGTCGGTAATTGCCATATAGCCTTGCTAGTAGAATCAAATAAGATGTCGAAATAACACTTTAATTATACGCATGGACGTTGTTAAATTTGCAATTTTCAAGCGGGGGGTCTGCAAGGTTTTGTGATTCGCCATAAAGACCCTCATACACCCTTCGTCGCCTCAACTTAACGTGACTTACAATAGCGTGTTGCCACGCTATCTCATTTCTCATGTCACAGTCTGAAACCCCCGTTGTCACGGAAGCGGCCTATCTCACGCTGCATTACCGCCTTGCATCCGCCGATGGCACCGATATCGTCACGACATTCAAGGACAACCCGGCGACCCTGCAACTCGGTACCGGGCAATTGGCGCCGTTTCTCGAGGCTTGTCTGCTGGGGCTGCCTGAAGGCGCGCACCGGACGTTCGACCTGTCGCCCGAACAGGCATTCGGACCGCGCAATCCCGATCTCATCCAGCGTGTGTCGCGCGCCACGCTGAAGGAAAATTCCCAACTGGGCGAGGAGTATGCGGTCGGCGATCTCGTCGAGTTTGCCGCGCCGGGAGGCGGGCGATTTGCCGGCGTCCTGAGAGACATCGATGCCGATGGGGCGGTGTTCGACTTCAATCATCCATTGGCCGGCCAGAACCTGAAGTTCGAAGTCAATATCATCGGCATCTTGTAAAAGCCGACGGAACACAAGCTGAATCAAGGACTATCATGGATAAGGAAGTATTGCTCGCGCAACCGCGCGGATTTTGCGCAGGCGTGGACAGGGCAATCGAAATCGTCGAGCGGGCGCTGGCTGAATTTGGCGCGCCCATCTACGTTCGCCACGAAATCGTTCATAACGCCTACGTTGTTGCGGACCTGCGCAGCAAGGGCGCCATTTTTATCGAAGAACTTCAGGATGTCCCCGCCGGGAATACGGTTATATTTTCGGCGCATGGGGTGTCAAAGGCCGTCCAGACGGAAGCCGAGCAGCGAGGCCTCAGAGTGTTCGACGCCACTTGCCCTTTGGTCACCAAGGTGCATGTTGAAGTGGCAAAGATGCGGCGCGAAGGGCGGGAGATCATCATGATCGGTCACGACGGCCATCCGGAAGTGGAGGGCACCATGGGTCAGGCGGAAGAGGGCATGTACCTCGTTGAAACCTGCGAGGACGTGGAAAATCTCCAGGTCAAGGATCCTGACCGTCTTGCCTACGTATCGCAAACCACGCTGTCGATAGACGATACCGCCGAAATCATCACTGCGCTCAAACGCAAATTTCCGAGCATCGTGGAGCCCAAAAAAGGCGATATCTGCTACGCAACCACCAACCGCCAGGAGGCGGTCAAGTTCATGGCGCCCCAAGTCGAGCTTGTCATTGTGGTCGGCAGTCCGAACAGTTCCAATTCGAATCGGTTGCGCGAAGTCGCCGAGAAAAAAGGCGTTGCGGCGCACATGGTGGACAACGCGGAGCAGATTAATCCCGCCTGGCTGGAAGGGAAAACCCGCATTGGCGTTACGGCGGGCGCCTCAGCACCCGAGATTTTGGTGCAGGCGGTCATCGACCGGCTGAAGCAATATGGTGCGAAAAGCGTTCGGACGCTGGCTGGCGTGGAGGAAAACGTCACGTTTCCAATGCCGAAAGGCCTGGCTGTCCAGCGTACTGGTTAGCCGCGTGTGACGATGCCTGCGTCAGATCAAACCCATTAAAAATACATTGGCACATTCTGTATGTGACAACATGATGACGCACGCAGAGTGAAAACATAAAAATTTCACCAAAAAGGTGGGAGAAATTTGCATTTATAAATATTATGGATGCTAATTTGTTGTTTTTGCCAATATAAGGCTGTTTCTTTGAGTACAACAGCCCACAGAAACTTCTTAGAATTCGTTGTCCCGTCGTATTGGGATTTTGCAAATAAGGGTTGCACTCGCAGAAAGCTTTCCAATTGGCACATCGATTGCTTTAAGGGATTGGAAGCGGCACGTGATATTCCTGGAGCCCAAGCCGGACAGATAGGTTAGGGGCAATGCCGTGATCTCGTCCAAGCGCAAAGCGGTTTTTCACACGGCGGTGAAATTAGACGTGAAACTCGACTACAAAGAGTTCCATAAATCGGAAGGTTCGGTATAATCCCGCCCGGTTCTGGTGGACGCTCAAAAGGCGCCCGGCATCACGAAAAAGTTTTTATCAAAAACAGGAGACTTAATACTATGCGCAATTATCCCGCCTTCATGATCCACCGCGGCATCGCGGCCAGCCTTTTCCACTGAACTGCATTGAACTTCCAAGCGGCACCCAAGGCTATCCCGGGTGCCGTTTTTGTTATCAGAGACGGTTTGCTGCAGTTGCACATGCTCCCCGCAGTCAAGCCGCTGAACGATTTGAAAGATCCTTCAAGAGAGTAGGCAACCCATGGATACATTTATCCAACAAATCATCAACGGCCTGGTGCTCGGCAGCATGTACGCACTGGTCGCGCTTGGATACACGATGGTGTATGGCGTTCTCAACCTGATCAACTTCGCCCATGGCGATGTGCTGATGATCGGAGCGATGGCAGCCGTGACGATTTTGCAGTTCCTGCAGACTGCGGCGCCGGACCTGCCGGGCATCGTCAAGCTCCTGATTGCGATCCTGGGGGCGATTCCGGTGTGCGTCATCGTCAACATCGTGATCGAGCGCGTTGCCTACCGCCGTTTGCGCAATGCGCCGCGCCTCGCTCCGCTGATCACGGCGATTGGTGTGTCGATCCTCCTGCAGACCTTTGCCATGATGATCTGGGGTCGCAGCCCGATTCCCTTTCCGCAGGTGATGCCGACCGAGTCGTTCAATGTGTTCGGCGCGCTGATTTCGCAGACCCAGGTCATGCTGCTGGTGCTTGCCACCATCTCGATGATCGGGCTGGCGCTTCTTGTCGAGCGCACCAAGATCGGGCGCGCGATGCGCGCCACGGCGGAAAATCCGCGCGTGGCGGGATTGATGGGCGTGGATTCGAACCGGGTCATCGTGATGACATTTGCCATTGGCGCTGCGCTGGCCGCGGTTGCCGGCGTGATGTGGGGCGCGAATTATTCATCCGCCCAATTTGCGATGGGTTTCGTGCCCGGCCTGAAAGCGTTCTCCGCAGCCGTCCTGGGGGGTATCGGAAACATCTACGGCGCGATGCTGGGGGGTATTCTGCTTGGCCTGATCGAGAGCCTGGGCGCCGGCTATATCGGCGACCTGACCGGCGGCTTCCTGGGGAGCCATTACCAGGACATCTTCGCGTTCGTCGTGCTGATTATCGTCCTGACCCTGCGTCCATCCGGCATCATGGGTGAACGCGTTGCCGATCGCGCCTAAAGGAGAGCTCCATGTCCACATTGTTTGACGTCAAAAACAATCCGCGCAAGGCCTACACCAGTTTCCTGATTCTCGGCCTGGTACTTATCGCGTTTCCGTTCGTCGCATCGAACTTCGGCAATTCCTGGGTCCGTATCGTTGACCTGGCGCTGCTCTACATCATGCTCGCGCTCGGGCTGAACATCGTGGTCGGTTTCGCCGGCCTGCTTGATCTGGGCTATATCGCGTTCTACGCGGTGGGCGCCTACATGACCGGCCTGCTGGCATCACCGCAGTTCGCCGTCGTGCTGGAATCCTTCATCAATCAATATCCTGCTGTCGGCAATGCATTGGTGTGGCTGCTTGGCCCGGAAATCCAGCAGAACGGCATTCACCTGTCGGTATGGTTCATCGTGCCGCTGGGTGCCGCACTGGCGGCGTTCTTCGGCGCCTTGCTCGGCGCACCGACACTCAAGCTGCGCGGCGATTACCTGGCAATCGTGACGCTCGGTTTCGGCGAAATCATCCGCATCTTCATGAACAACCTGAACGGCCCGGTGAATATCACCAACGGCCCGCAGGGCATCAACATGATTGATCCGATCCGCGTGTTCGGCGTGTCGCTTGCCGGCGAGTCCGGATCGAGGGCCACGGTCTACATTGGCGACTTTGCCATGCCATCGGTTAATGCCTATTACTTCCTGTTCCTGATCCTGTGCATCATTACCGTGATCATCTCCGTGCGCCTCCAGCATTCCCGCCTGGGCCGCGCGTGGGTAGCGATCCGGGAAGACGAGATCGCAGCCAAGGCAATGGGCATCAATACGCGTAACGTCAAGCTGCTGGCATTTGCGATGGGCGCATCATTCGGTGGCGTGGCCGGCGCGATGTTCGCGTCGTTCCAGGGTTTCGTTTCGCCGGAATCCTTCTCGCTGACGGAATCGATCGCAGTGCTCGCAATGGTGGTGCTCGGCGGTATCGGCCATATCCCGGGCGTGATCCTGGGCGGCGCCATACTTGCCGCATTGCCGGAAGTCCTGCGGCACGTGGTGGAACCGATCCAGCGCCAGTTGTTCGGCACGGTGCTGATCGATGCCGAAGTGCTGCGCCAATTGCTGTACGGCCTGGCGATGGTTGTCATCATGCTCTATCGTCCTGCCGGGTTGTGGCCGTCACCGCGCCATGAAGATCGCCCCGACGCAAATGCTGCCAAGCGTCTCGACGAAAAAGAACCTGCTGCGCTGGCTGCATAAGGAAGATCATGAGCGAACAAATCATTCTCAACATCGCCGGTGTCAACAAGCGTTTCGGCGGACTGCAGGCGCTGTCGAACGTGAACGTCAAGATCCTGCGCGGCCAGATCTACGGCCTGATCGGCCCGAACGGCGCCGGAAAGACAACGTTCTTCAATGTGATCACCGGCCTTTACCAGGCCGACACCGGTACCTTCGAACTGGCCGGCAAGCCCTATTCACCGTCGGCGCCGCATGAAGTCGCGAAGGCTGGCATCGCCCGTACCTTTCAAAATATTCGCCTGTTCGGCGAGATGTCGGCCCTGGAGAACGTGATGGTCGGACGCCACGTGCGTACCCATCAGGGCGTGCTCGGCGCGGTCCTGCACCATAAGGCAGCCCGCCTGGAAGAAGCGGCGATTCGCCAGCGGGCAATGGAATTGCTGGACTTTGTCGGCATTGCCCAATTCGCCAACCGTACCTCGAAGTTTCTTTCCTATGGCGACCAGCGCCGCCTGGAAATTGCACGTGCATTGGCAACCGATCCGCAGCTGCTTGCCCTCGACGAACCGGCCGCAGGCATGAATGCGACCGAAAAACTGGCCCTGCGCGAACTGCTCGTCAAGATCAAGGCGGAAGGCAAGACCATCCTCTTGATCGAACATGACGTCAAGCTGGTGATGGGATTGTGCGACCGGCTGACGGTGCTGGACTACGGCAAACCGATTGCCGAAGGCATCCCTTCTGAAGTCCAGAAGAATCCGGCCGTGATCGAGGCTTACTTGGGAGGGTCTCATTGATGAGCCAGAACATTCTGAAAATCAGCAATCTGAAGGTTGCATACGGCGGCATCCAGGCAGTCAAGGGCATCGATATCGAAGTCAACGAAGGTGAGCTGGTCACGCTCATCGGCGCCAACGGTGCAGGCAAGACCACCACCCTGAAGGCAATCACCGGCACGCTGCCGGGCGCGCGGGTGGAGGGGCAGATCTACTACACCGGCAAGTCGATCACGGGGGCGAAGTCCTTCGAACTCGTAAAAAGCAATCTCGCGATGGTGCCGGAAGGCCGTGGTGTGTTCACCCGCATGAGCATTCACGAAAACCTGCTCATGGGCGCCTTCACGCGCAATGATAAGGCCGGCATCCAGGCGGATGTCGACAAATGGTTCGGCGTTTTTCCGCGTTTGAAAGAGCGCGCATCGCAGCTCGCCGGAACCCTGTCCGGTGGCGAACAGCAGATGCTGGCAATGGCACGGGCGCTGATGAGCCATCCGAAATTGCTGCTGCTGGATGAGCCGTCGATGGGCCTCTCGCCGATCATGGTGGAAAAGATCTTTGAGGTGGTGCGTAACGTATCCGCACAGGGCGTCACGATCCTGCTCGTCGAGCAGAACGCAAAACTCGCCTTGCAGGCGGCGCATCGCGGCTATGTGATGGATTCGGGCCTGATCACGATGAGCGGTAACGCAGGTGAAATGCTCGACGATCCGAAGGTGAGAGAAGCGTATCTCGGAGAAGGGTAAGGCACGCGTACCGCTGATCGGCGCTATCGCACAGCGACTGGCCATGTAGAGAACTGGACCGCCTTGCAGGGATTATCGTGCAAGGCGGTTTTTTATCGACGCTTGCTGATGATTAACGGCGCCAGAGAGCCCAACGCGACATCAGGCGATCCGCATCGGAATGCGCATCGCGCAAGGCGGGTTGGGGCATGAGTTTCAGGATTGCCGGAATGCCGATTGCCAGCAGGGTGACATCATCCATCCACCCAAGCACTGGCAAAAGATCCGACAGCAGGTCGACCGGGCTGATGACGTAGAGGGCGAGCAGCAGGGCGGACAACTTGACCGATCCGGGTGTAAGCGGATTGCGGCATGCAAACCAAAGCACAACCGCATCGCGGCCGGCGGCTCGGAAAAGGCGGCTAAGACGTAAAAACATGGCATCTCCGGAAGTAAATGTCCAATGGAAAACACTGGCACTGTGCGCACATCGCTTTCCTTGCGCACCAAATGTTTCAGACCGTCGCCGCATGGAAAAGTGCCCGAGACGCTTAGCCGCAGGGATGATCCCCAGATGGCATAATTTAGCAAACTTCAGGAGACCATATGCAATACGCTTTTCCGCCCCAAGCCCCCGCCACCGTTCCCGTTGCCGGCAGCGATGCCTTGTTTCCGGTACACCGGATTTATTGTGTCGGACGCAATTATGTCGAGCATGCAAAGGAAATGGGCGGCACCGGCCGCGAGGCCCCGTTCTTCTTCATGAAACCGGCCGATGCAGTCCTGCCGGTCGCACAGGGAACGACCGGGGACATGCCATACCCGCCGATGACAAACGATCTGCACCATGAGATCGAACTGGTCGTGGCAATCGGCAAAGGAGGCGTCAACATCGCCGCGGCAGATGCGTTCCGGCATGTCTGGGGCTATGCGGTCGGCCTCGATATGACACGCAGGGATCTGCAGGGTGAAGCGAAAAAACTTGGACGTCCGTGGAGCACCGGCAAAGGCTTCGATTTTTCGGCGCCGATCGGTCCGCTGCACCCGGTTGCCCAAACCGGCGAAATCGTGCAAGGCGCAATTCGACTCGACGTGAACGGCACACCCCGCCAGCAAAGCGATGTCCAGAAGCTGATCTGGAATGTCGCTGAAACCATCGAACACTTATCGAAGTACTATGCGCTGCAGCCGGGTGACCTGATCTTCACCGGCACGCCGGAAGGTGTTGCGGCAGTGAAAAAAGGTGATCTGCTGGAAGGCAGTATTGCGGGTCTGGGCGAACTTCGGCTCCGCATCGTTTAACCGGGATCGTCATGAGGGGCGAAACATGAAGCTGTACAGCTATTTCCGCAGTTCCGCGTCGTATAGAGTGCGCATCGCTCTTCAGCTGAAAGGACTGCCTTACGAGGTTGTACCCGTGCATCTGCTCAACGACGGCGGCCAGCAGTTTTCTCCCGATTATCGCAAGCTCAATCCGGATGCCCTCGTACCTGTACTGATCGATGAAGCGGCGGAAACGACGGCGGCGATAAGCCAATCCATGGCGATCATCGAGTATCTCGAAGAAGCGTATTCTCAATCGCCGCTGATGCCGCCAAGGCCGGTTGATCGTGCCTTCGTGCGCAGCCTGGCGTTAAGCATTGCCTGCGAAATCCACCCGCTGAATAATTTGCGGGTGCTGCGCTATCTTGTGAAGGAACTCAAGGTCAGCGATGAGGACAAGAGCGCGTGGTACCGCCATTGGTGCGAAAGCGGTCTTGCATCCGTCGAGGCCGCCTTGTCACGGGACCCACGTGTCGGCACCTATTGTTTCGGCGAAACGCCCACGCTCGCCGATTGTTTCCTTATTCCGCAAGTCGCGAATGCGCAGCGTTTTAATTGTGACCTGTCCAACATGCCGACCATCATGCGCATTCACCAGGCCTGCATCGGGCTGGATCCCTTCATCAAGGCAGCGCCACAGAGTCAGCCCGACGCAGAGTAAGACGCCCGGCCGACTGCCGAAAGAGCAATACAAAAAGCGAATCGCCTTTCCAGATTCAGGCAATCACCGTTTGCCGTTGTATCCCGAGGCCGTCAATTCCGAGCGTCATTTCATCGCCTGCGCGCAGGAAGCGTTGCGGTTTCATTCCCATGCCGACACCGGGTGGCGTCCCGGTGGTGATGATGTCGCCGGGCATCAGCGTCATGAACCGGCTGACATAACTCACCAGCTCGGCGACGGAAAAAATCATGGTGCTGGTATTGCCCGTCTGTACTCGTTTACCGTTGAGGTCCAGCCAGATATCCAGTCCTTGTGGCTGCGCAATTTCATCGCTGGTCACCAGCCATGGACCAACGGGGCCGAAGGTGTCGCAGCCTTTCCCCTTGTCCCACTGCGAACCCCGTTCAAGCTGGTATTCACGTTCTGAAACATCATTGACGATGCAATAGCCGGCAACGTACTGCAAAGCGTCTTCCTGGCTCACATACTGGGCCTTGGTGCCGATGACGACGCCAAGTTCGACTTCCCAATCCGACTTCTTCGAATCCCGTGGCAATACCACCGGGTCATTCGCGCCGGACAGGCTGGTGGTGGCTTTCATGAATACAATCGGTTCACTTGGAACCGGCATGCCTGCTTCAGCGGCATGATCGGAATAATTGAGTCCGATACCGATGAATTTGCCGACATGCGATACCGGTACGCCGAAACGGGGTTTTCCCTGTACCGAAGGCAACGAGGCGGGTTGAAGTTTCCGCAGCCTGTCGAGAGATTCTGCGGATAGCTGTTCCGGACCGATGTCGTCGATAACATCAGACAGGTCTCGCAATACTCCCTCCCGATCGATCAGGCCCGGTTTTTCTTTCCCTAAATGTCCGTAACGTACCAATTTCATGCAGTCCTCTCATGTAAGCGCACGGCCATCGCCGCAGGTCTTCCGTTCAAAGCAAACGGTTATGGTAAGGGAATTGCGCGGTGCGCGTTGCTGCTCGGTGTAATCGGGAAAGGAGGGGAAGGCGAGGGCGACTGAGAGTCGTGCTTGTTTACCGCGCGTGTGGCGTTTTGCCTGGGTTTGACAAGAGGACGTTCATCAGGCAAGGCAGCGGACGACACCTCATTTTGCTTTCGTTCAACCGGCACTGCAGTTGAACGAAAGCGTGGTTGAGCAGGCAACCACTACAGCACCATGAATACCAGAGACAGGCCACCCAGCATCGCAGCTTGCATCAGCATAACCAGAACAGGAATCCTCATTTTGAATCTCCTTGAAAGGTAAATTATTCATAGGGTGTTTCTGGTTTTAGTTTAGGTATACAGCGACAAAAAAGTTCGCCAATTGTGCGGGCCAATGAGGAACAGAATTGTAAAAAGCTAGCTGCTGCATTGAGTTAACGCGCATACAGAAATATGCAAATGGGCAAACCGATGTTGAGTGGAACAGTCAAGCATCTAAAGAAAAATAATCGAACGTCTGACTATCGCCCGTGAAGCAAAACATCTAAATGTACTTTGGTGAGGCAAGGGAACGATGCATCAATTCGGCAGTAGCCGCCCAACTGAGTTGAGCAAGAAAAGCGAAGGACTTGACAAAGGCGTCGTTCAATTTGGTTTGCAACGCCGGACTGGAGAAAAAGCACTAGCAATCATTTTGTGAAAATTCGGACGCTTAATAACCTCGCGCGTCCGATACGGTTTATTTAGCAAAACGACCTATTGTGTCGACCCATTGTCACAAACTTGTTTCCTGATGGAAATTATGTAACTATCGTGCAAAGGCAATCACCTCAGGTGGAAGAGCGGCATGGCGGAGTTTCCCGCCAAATTGCGGTCGATGTACCGCACATCCAAGCCGCCGGCCGGACGACAATCGTCTTGCGAGCCTGTTTGAAACAAGACTGCGCGTGCTGATTTCTGGTTTGCGAAGCCGGCCGTACCGTCTGTATGGCTGGGCTTTCGGACCGGATCCAACCCGCACGCCACGGTTTCAGGCAGGTTCCAGGAAGACAATGAATGCGGGGGGAGACGCGGCATGAAAACGACGCAACCTGGCAGTACGCGTACGCCGGGGGAGATCGCTGGAAATCTGGCGGCGTTGCGCATCGTTGCGCGGTCCTGGATCACCGATGGCTTGCTGCTGACCGTCCTGGTCCATCTCGCCGGGCTCACATTCTTTGTGCCGGCCTTATACGTTTTCAGCGGTCTGACCTACGTCGCCGTGATCTATTGGGCGATGAAACGCGGAATGACCGAGCGTTTCGCCGATCCGACCCTCACGTTTCCCCAGCTGATCCTTGCCCTCTCCAACCAAACCCTCTGCTTCGGGCTGGCCCCGGAAGTGGGCATTTTTTTCCTGCTGTCGATTTTTCAGACGATTGCATTCGGTTTGTTTTCGCTGAATGTGAAGCAGTTTCGCATCCTGCTGGTTATCGTCGTCGCAGAGGTGTTATTGGCGGTACTCCTCGCCGGACCAAGAATTTCCTTTCCCGTGGAGACGCTGCTGGGCCAGTTGCTGCTGTTCGTGTCCTTCGCCTTTGCGCTGAACCGTTTCGTATGGATCGCCGGTTATATGTCGAGTCTTCGCCGGCGCATATCGGCAAAAAACGTGGAACTGGCGGAAAGCGAGCTGCGTTTCCGCTCACTGACTGAGCTGTCCTCCGACTGGTATTGGGAACAGGATGCCGAAATGCGCTTCACGCGGCTCGAATC
>NZ_DAIUCO010000104.1:0-16334 GCF_036846085.1 Noviherbaspirillum sp.
GTTCAATCGCCGGTACATGGAGGAAACGCTGCAGCGGGAACTGGCGCGCGCCACCCGCACCGGCGCACCGCTGTCGCTGATCGTGTATGACCTCGATCATTTCAAGAAAGTGAACGACACCCACGGTCATGAGGCCGGCGACGCGGTGCTGAAAGCCTGCTCCCAGCAGGTCAAGCGCAGCGTACGCGAAAGCGATGTGCCATGTCGTTACGGCGGCGAGGAATTCGTCCTGATCCTTCCCGATTGCGGCAAGGAGGCCGCCTTCGCCAAGGCGGACCGGCTCCGCGAGGAAATCAGCCGCCTGCACATCACCCATGACAGGCAGTTGCCGTGCCAGATCACCGCCACCTTCGGCATCGCCAGCTTCCCCGGCGATGCACGCGAAATGGAAAGGCTGTTCAACGCCGCCGACGAAGCGCTGTACCGTGGCAAGGAAAAGGGACGCAACTGCGTGATGGCGGCGATTCCCGACCCTGAATCGAAAGCGGAGCCTGCCGCTGCGACGAAGACGGCTCTCGAGGCTGATTCGTAAGCGTGACCCACGACGGTGCATACCGCTGCCGGGCTGTTAAACTGCATCCCGCACGACCCGCTTACGTCAATCAGGAAAGGCAAATTCTTGCCGGAGATCAATGCCTCGAAATTCTCCCGCCGCTACGCCAGCAAATAACCACCATTCTTCTTTCCGCCCCGCCAGGGGCCGGGACGGCCTGTTGCCGCAATTGCTGGCACTGCTGATCTTCCTGTTGTCGTTTGCAACCACCTATGGCCTCTGGCGCAGCGCGCACGTGGAGGCGATGAAAGAGCTGCAGGCCGATTTTGATTTCCGCGTTCTCGAGACCGCCGAGCGGATCGAGCAGCGCATGGGCACCTACGAGCAGGTGTTGCGCGGCACAAAGGGTTTCCTTGGAGGATCGACGGATGTCAGCCATGAGCGCTTCCGCGCCTATGTCGAAGCGCTGCGTCTGGAGCGGCATTATCCGGGCATCCAGGGCATCGCCCTGTCGCAGATCGTCCCGCCCGCGGACAAGGACCGGCACGTGGCTGCCCTTCGCGCGCTCGGCTTCCCCGACTATGCGATCCGGCCGGGCGGTGAGCGCGACATCTATACGTCGATCAGCCATATCGAGCCGCTGAGCGGACTGAACCCTGCCGCACTGGGCTTCGACATGTTTTCCGAGCCGATCCGACAGGCCGCGATGGCACGTGCCCGCGATACCGGCAACGCCGCCCTGTCGGGCAAGCTCAAGCTGATCCAGGAACAGGCGGCCCGCCCGCAGTCCGGATTCGTGATGTACGTCCCGCTGTACCGTTCGGGCATGCCGGCGGACACGGTCGAGCAGCGCCGCGCGAACATCATCGGCTGGGTCGGCGGCCCGTTCCGGATGGACGACCTGATGGCAAACCTGGGCGGCCAGCGGCTGGCCGACCTGCGGCTGCGGGTCTACGACGGCAATACGATGGACGAGCAGTCGAGATTGTACGAGTCCCGCACCCGGTCGGCCGATCCGCTGTTCAGCCAGACCCGGCACCTTCTCATCGCCGGGCGCCCGTGGATGCTGGCGATCGAATCGACCCCCGCATTCGAAGCGCGCATCGATACCGAAAAGCCGCGTTTCATTGCCCTTACCGGCGCCGGCATCAGCCTGCTGCTCGGCCTCCTGGTATGGACGCTTGCCACCGGCCGGCGACGCGCGCTGGCGCTGGCGACCGCGATGACGAACGAACTCAGGGCCAGCGAATCGCGCTGGAAATATGCGCTCGAAGGCGCGGGCGATGGCGTCTGGGACTGGAATATCCGTACCGGCGAGGTGTTGTATTCAAGGCAATGGAAAAAGATGCTCGGTTATGGGCAGGACGACATCGCCAGCAACAACTCGGAATGGGAACGGCTGGCCCATCCGGCGGACAGGCCGCAGGTGGCTGCCATCCTTACCGATTACCTGGAAGGCAGGATCCCGGCGTACGCCACCGAACACCGGATGCTGTGCAAGGACGGCAGCTGGAAATGGATCCTGTCGCGCGGCATGGTGGTCAGCCGGGATTCCGACGGCAAGCCCCTGCGCATGATCGGCACCCATTCCGACATCACCGCCCGCAAGCAGGCCGAACAGCGCGAAGCCGAACGGCTGCAGCAACTGGAAGAAGCGCGCAGCGCGCTGCACCATGCGCAAAAGCTGGAAGCGGTCGGCAAGCTCACCGGCGGTGTCGCCCATGATTTCAACAATGCGCTGCAGATCATCGGCGGCAACCTCCAGTTGCTCGAATTGCGCGTCGGCGGCAACGAGCAGGCAGCCACGCTGATCCAGGGGGCGATGAAGGCAGTGGATCGCGGCGCCAAGCTATCGTCCCAGCTGCTGGCGTTCGCGCGACGCCAACCGCTGCAGCCGCGGGTGGTCAACTTAGGGCGCATGACGCGCAGCATGGATGAACTGCTGCGCCGGGCACTGGGAGAATCCATCGTGGTTCACACCATCATCGCGCCGGTGATGCTCAACACCCTGGTTGACCCGTACCAGCTTGAAAACGTCATCCTCAATCTCGCATTGAATTCGCGCGACGCGATGCAGGGACAAGGCAGCCTCACCATCGAGGCGGGCAGCGAAGAACTCGGCGCCGGCGCCGATGGCGAGGCGGACGTGCCGCCCGGACGCTATGTCACGCTCGCCATCTCCGACACCGGCTCCGGCATGACGCCGGAAGTGCTGGAGCATGCGTTCGAACCCTTTTTCACCACCAAGCCGGAAGGGCAGGGCACCGGCCTCGGCCTCAGCATGGCCTACGGCTTCGTCAAGCAAAGCGGCGGGCATATCCGCATTTTCAGCGAGGTCGGTCACGGCACGATGGTGAAGATTTATCTTCCGGCGTCGGACGATGCGGAAGAGGAAGTGTCGATCGTCACCAGCCAGACGATCATCGGCGGCTCCGAAACCATTCTTGTCGTCGAGGACGATGCCGCCGTGCGCGGCGTCGTGGTCGGCATGCTCGCCGAACTCGGCTACCGGGTGCTGCAGGCGAAGGACGGCAGGGAGGCGCTCGATGCGCTGGCAAGCGGCGAACCCATCGATCTGCTGTTCACCGATGTCGTGATGCCGGGCCCGGTGCAAAGCCCCGAACTGGCCACTCGCGCAAAACAGATGATTCCCGGCATCGCCGTGCTGTTCACCTCGGGTTATACCCGCAACGTCATCACGCAGGATGGCCGGCTCGACGCCGACCTTCAGCTTCTCAGCAAACCCTACCGGCGGGAGCAACTGGCGATCCGCATCCGCAGCATGCTGTTCCACCGGCAGGGCAAGCGGACTGTGGAGGCGCCGGTGGCCGAGCCGGCGCCCGCCCCGGCCATGCCGCCTGCCGCGGAAGAGGCCGATGCCGCCGGCGAACCGCCCCTGCCGGCGATGCAGAAACGGCGAATACTGGTGGTGGAGGACAACAACGACATGCGCATGCTGCTGTGCGAAATGCTCGGCATCCTCGGTCATCACCCCTATGCGGTGGCGAATGCGGAAGACGCGTTGAAGCGGTTGTCGTACGGCGGCATCGACGTGCTCCTGACCGATATCGGCCTGCCCGGCATGAGCGGCGTCGAGCTGGCTGAAGCCGCCGCCGCGGCGGATTCAGCGATGAAGATCATTTTTGCGTCCGGCCATGGCGAGACCGTCCGGACCCCGCGCGATCTTGCATCGGTGATGCTGACCAAGCCCTACACCCTCATCCAGCTGCAGCAGGCGCTGCAGGGGATCTAGGGCGTGTCGTCAATTACCCCTCATTCATCTCCATCAAGTAAATCAAACCACCGGGGCACATGACAAATCAATGAACGGTGGCGGATATAAGTGCATGGCTTCGATGCGGGGAAGGTTCCGAACCTCGGTGCGACCGCATCCCTATACAGACATGGCACACAACCACGGCGAGCATTCTTGAATGTGCGAAAGACAGTGCGGGCGTAAAGTGCATTGCCGCGCCCAAGCATCGCGGTAACGAAAACGGCATAGCCCTTCTCGGCGATAGAGGATTTCATTTCGATGGCAGGTAGGCTGGGACGAAGCCGTGATCCGGGAGGACATCCGCCGCCAGGAGCGGGAAACCTGTGCCGGGATCACATGCACCTGTGGTGCTGACCGGCCACTGGACAGGTGGCCAAAGAAGGCGGGGCCGCGTGAGCGGCCCCGCATAGCCGCTTTGGGCGGCGCACAACGAAACCCCAGGCTTGCCGGGGATTCTCGCTGTTTCAACGACATCTAATCTGAGCTTCCATTGTCCATGATGTGCGATTTCCATTTGGATAGGTTTTATAGGACAAGAGGTCATACTTGCTGAACCCCCCACACTTATTATCCGCATTCGTTCGCCACACGCCCCATGCATGATACTCGGACATGCCAGTTCCCTTGACCGTTACTGAAGAGTTTGCATTACCCTTTTTCTTCTTATCTTTAGCCATGGCATCGCTCATGGGTGTCATGGCAAACGCAACGGCCATCGCCAGCGACATGACAGAGCCTGCGGTCATCGCAGCGCGGAATTTGCGGGTCAATGTATTCATCATGCTCTCCCTGGCAGTGGAATGAATGGCAGGTGCGGCAGCGGTGATGCCTGTACGGTCTGACACATTTGTCGAGTATGTTTGTTTCATATTCATGATGCTCTCCCTCATTATTGAGTGCCCCCATTTTTGACATACCTGGATTGGGCGAAGCCGGGTATGGGCTGCAAAACGAGAAATCAAATTTTCGTGCCGTTGCACATGGACACAGTCATGGATGAATGGCATTGAAGAGAAAAAGATTTCAATGCGACGCGAAGTTGCCATGTCTGCTGAATGGTCGAGCACTGAGATGAAGTGTACGGCGCGGCTTCCGTTCACATATTCAAAAATGATCGTCGTGTTTGCGGGAGGCAGCTACACGAACGTGGCGTGCTGCATATAAGACGGTATCCCGGTCGTCTCCATCTGCGTCGACATGCGGGCTGTGCGTTCATGCCAGCCAGGTGTATTTCCCCGCGCTTAGGGCGTGTCATGAGTTCGATATTCGTTGCATCATTTTGTGGGAATCGGTGAGGTGTAGCGTCGCCGTGCATTCATGACAGCGCTCAGCCATCGCAGTGATGAATGCGGCATCTTTCGCATTCGTCGGCTACGAATTCCGCGATGAAGATCATCTTTGCATCCGGCCGCCGGACAGCCTTGCAACTGCCATGCCTATCCGGGATCGATGTGTTTCAGAAAAATTGCCGTGCCTGGAAAATGTCGACCAGCCATGGGTTGCATGGTGATGCGCATGGTGATGCCTATGCGCGGCGGCAGAGCATTTTTGAGTTTGTGGATGGCCACGTCGGCGTAGAGTTCATTTCACCCCTTCGCCTGTGCGGAGCCGAAAGCTGCCATCTCCGCAGTGTGTGGTGAATACCTGCCCTGCCTGTGTTCTACGTCCACAAGGCGTCGTCGCATTTTTCATGGCGGGTCGAAACCAAATTGCTTGCTCATCAAGGATTGACCATGCGCCTGATGATGTCCACCTTACCGAAGCGCTACGCCCTGGTGGTTTTGGTACTGATCGCGACAGCCGCCGTGGTATTTCTGCGTTTTCCTTCCGCCGCCGAACCGGAGCGGCGCACCGTGAAGGCAGTCGCAGGCGATATTGAAGCCACTGTGCTGGCCAGCGGGACGCTGGAAGCCGGCAACCTCGTCAATGTCGGTACCCAGGCTTCCGGCCAGGTCGATTCGCTGAACGTGGTCCTGGGCCAGAAAGTGAAAAAAGGCGACCTGATCGCCACCATCGATGCAACCGTGCAGAACAACGAAGTACGTAATGCCGCGGCATCGCTGAAAAATCTTTACGCGCAGCGGGACGCGAAGAAGGTCTCGGTGCGGCTGGCGGCGATCGCGTTCAAGCGGCAGGCGCAAATGCTGCACGAAGACGCCAGTCCGCGCGCCGACTATGAAAGCGCGCTCGCATCCTTCAGCACGGCGCTCTCGGATATCCAGGGACTGGACGCGCAGATAGAACAAGCCAGGATCGTCGCCGACAAGGCCAGAGCTGACCTTGCCTATACGCGCATCCGTGCGCCCATGGACGGCACGGTGGTGGCCATCGTCACGCGTGAAGGACAGACCGTCAACTCCGTGCAGCAGGTTCCCACCATCGTCAAGATCGCCCGCCTCGATACCATGACGGTCAAGGCGCAAATCTCCGAAGCCGACGTGGCCCGCGTCAAGGCCGGCCAGGCGGTGTACTTCTCGCTGATGGGCGAGCCCGGACGCCGTTTTACATCGCGACTGCGTGTCGTGGAGCCGGTCCCCGAGTCGATGAGCCAGGATGCGCCGGCAAGCGGCGGCGGCACCGGCAATCCTGCCGTGTACTACAACGCCCTGTTTGATGTGCCGAATACCGACGGCAGTCTGCGCATCGCGATGACCGCACAGGTATCCATCGTGGTGGCGTCGGCGAAGAATGCCGTATTGATTCCCATCGCCGCCCTCGGCGAAAAGGCGGCGGACGGGAGATATGCCGTACTGGTGCGCGACCGGAACGGACGGACGGTGGAGCGCGCGGTGCGTGCCGGCATCCGCGATGGCGCCAGCATTGAAATCCGCGAAGGCATCCAGGCTGGCGAGGAAGTGGTATTGCATGGCGACGCTCCATCCGGCGCCGCGCCATCGCCGGGCAGTGCCTGATTCATGGCCACGCCGCTACTCGCGCTGAAAGGTGTCCGCCGCGATTTTTCTGCGGGCGACGGTGTCGTCAGCGTGCTCAAGGACGTGAACCTCAGCATCAATGCAGGTGAAATGGTCGCCATCATCGGCGCATCGGGCTCCGGCAAGACGACGCTGATGAATATTCTCGGCTGCCTCGATCGTCCGACCGCGGGCAGCTATCAGGTGGCCGGCTGCGACACCTGCGCGCTGGATGCCGACGAGACGGCCCGGCTGCGCCGCGACTATTTCGGCTTTGTTTTCCAGCGCTATCATTTGCTGCCTGACCTGAGCGCATTCGCCAACGTCGAAATTCCGTCGATCTACGCCGGGGTTGAGCGCACCGAGCGCCATCGGCAAGTGACGGCGATTCTTCAGCGTCTCGGATTGGGCGACCGCATCGCGCACAGGCCGTCTCAGCTATCCGGCGGGCAGCAGCAGCGCGTCAGTATTGCCCGCGCTTTGGTCAATGGCGGCCTCGTCATCCTTGCCGATGAGCCGACCGGCGCGCTCGACAGCCAGCGCGGGGAAGAAGTGATGCGCCTGTTGGGAGAGCTCAACGCCAGCGGTCATACCGTCATCGTGGTGACGCATGATCCGCGGGTCGCCGCGCATGCGCGCCGCATCATCGAAATCAGCGATGGCAGCGTCACCGCCGATACAACGCGGGACATTGCGGCGAGCAGTGGGGCAGATGGCCGCGCATTGCCGGCGCCGGCGCCCGGGCCTTCGGCGCGCGTCCGGCTGGACCGTTTGCTTGAAGCGGGCCGGATGGCGTTGCTTTCCATGAAAGCCCATCGGCTGCGGACCCTGTTGACCATGCTGGGCATCATCATCGGCATCGCCTCGGTGGTATGCGCCGTTGCTCTCGGTGAAGGTTCCCGGCAGCGCGTGCTCGACAACATCAGCGAACTTGGCACCAATACGCTGGAGATATATCGGGGCCGGGAGATCGGCGGCATGCCGTCCGTCGGCGCGCCATTGTCGCCGGCGGATGCGGATGCGATCGCCGGCGAGCCGTATGCCGCCAGTGTCACACCGGTGATCAGCACGGGCGCAAACCTGCGGTATCGCCATATCACCTCCAACGCCCGTGTCGTTGGCGTGGGCAAGCATTTCTTCAAGGTCAAAGGCATGAAACTGGCGGAAGGGCGGGTGTTTTCCGACGATGACATCCAGATGTCCGCCCAGGAAGCGGTGATCGACCGGGCCACCCGCAACAAGCTGTTCGCAGCGGATGCGAATGCGGTAGGCGAGGTCGTCTTCCTCGACAGGATGCCGCTTCGCATCATCGGCGTGATGGAGAAGTCCGATATCAGCTACAGCGGCATGGATAGCTTGAGCATATGGATTCCCTATACCGCCGTCCTGGCCCGCATGGAAGCGAAGGTGTCGCTCGATGTCATCGTGGTGAGAGTCAGTGACTCGGTTTCCAGCCAGGCCGCCGAGACCTACCTGACGGCATTTCTGCAGGGCCGGCATGGCACCATCGATTTCCATATCTCGAATAACGGCAGCGTGCGCCGGACCATCGAAGATGCCGATGCGACGCTCAACCTGCTGATCACCTCCGTCGCGCTGATCTCGCTGCTGGTGGGCGGCATCGTCGTCATGAACATCATGCTGGTCTCGGTCAAGGAGCGCACCCGCGAAATCGGCGTGCGCATGGCGGTAGGCGCGAGGCCGGATGACATCCTGCAGCAGTTTCTCATCGAAGCGGTACTGGTCTGCCTGATCGGCGGCGTGCTCGGCATCGCGCTGTCGTTCATCGTCGGACTGTTCTTCTCCGGGCACGACAGTGATTACCGGATGATTTTTTCCACTGCCGCCATCGTTGCTGCATTCGCCACTTGCACCCTGGTCGGCATCGCATCCGGCTTTGTGCCGGCGCGCAATGCCGCCCGCCTGGATCCGGTTGACGCGCTGGCGCGCGACTCCTGAGGAAATTCATCATGCGCATCGTCCCTGCCGCTCTCGTTCTATCTGTTGGATTGTCTCTGCAGGCATGCGCGCCGCTGAGGCAAACACCTTACCGGACCCCCGACCTGTCGGTGCCGCAAGGATGGCAGTACGGCATGGCGCACGCGAATGCCGCAACGGAAATGACGCAACAGTCCGGCCGCTGGTGGACCAACTTCAACGATCCCGCACTGGAACGCCTGGTGGAAGAAGCGTTACGGTGCAATAGCGACCTGGCGATGGCGGCGATCACGGTGCGCCGCGCGCAGTTGCAGGCGGGGCTGACCGATCGCAATGCGCTGCCGTCGCTCACCGCATCCCTCGGCAAGAATGCCTCGCGCAATGCAAGCGGCGACGAGCCGTCCTCGCGGTCCTATTCGATATCCGGCGGCGCCGGTTACGAAGTCGATTTATGGGGCAAGCTGGCACGGCAACGCGAAGCGGCGCAATGGTCGTTGCAGGCCACCGAGGAAGACCGCAAGAGCGCGGCGCTGAGCCTGACCGGCACCACGATGACGCTGTACTGGCGGCTTGCCTACCTGAACCAGCGCACCGCGTCGAGCGGCCAGAGCATTGTCCATGCGCAGAAGGCGCTCGACATCGCCCAGGTCAAGTACCGGGCGGGGGCGGTCGCCCTGCTTGATGTGATCCAGGCCGAACAGGCGCTGGCCGCGCAGCGCGCGGAAGCGGCGCAACTGGCCCACCAGCAGATCGAAGCCAGGAATGCATTCGCTCTTCTGTTCGACGGTCCGCCAGGAAAACTGTTTTCCGAACTGCCGCAGGTGCCCGACGGGCCCTATCCCGCCATCGACCCCGGCCTGCCGGCGCAGCTTCTTGCCCGCCGGCCGGATCTGCAGGCGGCCGAGCTGCGCCTGCGTGAATTGCTCGCCGCAGCGGATGCAAACAGGGTCAATTATTATCCGTCGCTGTCCCTGACAGGCAGCCTTGGAAGCAGCAGCGCCGCGCTGGTCAACTTGTTGCGCAGCCCGGCGGTAAGCCTGGGCGCCGGCATCGCGCTGCCCTTCATTCAATGGCAGGAAATGCAGTTGAATCTGCGGCTGTCGGAAGCCGATCAAGAGCGCGCGGTCATTCAGTTCCGGCAAGCTTTTTACCGGGCACTGGGCGACGTGGAGAATGCGCTATCGATGCAGGCGCAGCAGGCCTTGCAAGCGGAGTATCTCGCCGAGGCGCTCGCCGCGGCCCGCAAGGCCGAACGCATTGCGGAAGTACAGTATCGCGCCGGCAGTATGCCGATCAAGTCCTGGCTGGATGCGCAGGAGTCGCGCCGGGCCGCCGAAGTTGCCGTAGCCGGCAACCGACTTGAACGCCTTGCCGGCTACGTGACCCTGTACCTGGCGCTCGGCGGTGATGCATCGCTCCCCACGCCAGCGCCCGCGAATCCATAGGACCGTACGATTTACCTGCCGTTGCCCGGATTCCTTGCCGTCGCTTTCTCCGGCGGCGGCGCCTCTGGTTTCTTCTGTGCCTGCGCAAGCAGGGCCGGACACGGCGCTTCCTCGCCCGGTCCCGGGTTGATCAGCGCCAGCAATGCCGCCAGCGGCGCAACGGCGGTGCCGAGCACCACCGCCGCGCCGGCCTTCATCGCCACCGCGCCCTTGTCCACGCCGACATCCGGGTCCTTGAACGTGCCGCTCACATACAGGGGCGAACGCAGCGAAATGATGCGCACGCCCTTGCTTTCCGGCTTGATGTTCAGGTCCAGCACCTCCTTGGCGAAGTTGACCTTGCCATTGATGTTAATGGTGGCATCCTGGGTGTCGACCACGAAGGTCTTCGTCTGCATCAACCCGTCATTGACCACGAAGTCGGCGGCCATGCAATTGAGCTGCACCTGGCGGTCGCCGAACAATTGCGCCACCACCACGCTGCCGAGATTCAATCCCATTGCTTCCAGGATCACCTTGCTGATGCTGCCTTCGGTAATCACCGACTTCACCTCGCCGTTCGACGAGCCGAGGAGGGCGGCGAAGGAATTGCCGGCGCCGGTCAGCTTGGCATCGGCATTGACTTCACCGAAGCTGGCCCGCATTGACTGTACCTTCGGAAACATCTGCTTGAGTTTCAGCCGCCGCGCGGTCATCGTCATCTGCGCCTTGACCGGCTTGCCGGTGCTGTCGATCTGCAGCTGCGACGTGATCTGGCCGCCGGCAACGCCGAACTTCAGCGGCGCCAGGGTCAGCACACCGTTTTTGAGATTGACGTTTGCCGAGACGTTGTCCAGCGGCAGCGCCTCGGCGCGGATGATTTTCTGCCCCGAAAAACGCACCTGGACATCGACCTTGTTCCAGCGATCGGTCTGGAACGGCGTGACGGGCAGAACCTTGTCGGGCGGCTGCTTGACCTTGATGCCGCGCTTCTCGCGCTCTTCATTCTTGGGGCCGAACAGGGCGGTGAGTTCATCGATCTTCAGGTTTTTCGATGTCACATCGCCGCTCAGCAGCGGACGCGGTTCGCGGTGCGCGTATTCGAGCGTGCCGCCGATGTCGCTGGAGCCGACCCTGCCGACGAATTTTTCGTAGCGCAGCCGGGTATTGTCCGCGCCCACTGTGCCGACGACCCGGCCCGAGGTGGAAAATTTCGGTGTCTCCGGCAGCAGGATGCCGGTCAATGGATACAGCAGCGCCATGCTGGCGCCCTTGATGTTGAGCTGCAGGTCGAGTGCGCTCAGATGCGCCGGTTCGGTGAGGGTGCCCTTGGCGGTGATCTCGGTGTCGCCGACGACCAGCTCCGCATCGATCGGAAACTCCACGCCGCGCTCGCGCAGCGACAGGAGTGCGCCGGCCTTGCCGCCGCCGCTGACTTTCTCGCCATCGAATTCGCCCGCCAGCTTCCAGTTGATGCCTTCCTCGCCGCCGGTCTGGCTGTCGATCGTGGCAGTGACGTCGGCATTCTTGGTGGCGTCCACAAGCCTGACCTTGGCACTGTCGAGCATGAGGTTGTCCAGCTCCAGTTTCCAGTCGGACGGTTCCTTGTCCTGCCTGGCGAACGTCCAGTTGTTGCGGCCCTCCTTGTCGCGCTCCAGCACCAGTTCCGGGGCACTCAGCTTCAGTGCGGGGATGTGGATGCGCTTCTGCAGCAGCGCCAGCGGATTGAGGGTGACGTCGATCTGCTCGATGCGGGCCATGACCGGGCCGGTGCTGGCCCATTCGGGGTTGCCGACAGTCACGCCCTGCGCGCGCAGATGCGGCCACGAGATGAAGCGCCGCCAGCCTTGCTGCTGCCCTCCCGGCTTCTCCCATTGCAGAGACAAATCGCCGTCGATGGAGAACGAGCGCCCGGTTGCCTGGCTGACCTTTTCGGAAATCCATGGTTTTGCCTGGTTCCAGTTCATCGAACCAAGCAACGCGATGATCAGAAGCAGCAGGGCGACCAGGCCGAGCAATACCCCCAATGCCACTTTCAGAGTTCGTTTCATGTCGATATGACCATAAGGCCCGCACGGCGTTCGGTGCCGTCAAGCGCACATATCGACTGGATCAAAGAGGGGGGCGGCATGAAGATGTCGGTGCAGAAAGCAGTTGAACTTTTCCCACGTGATTGGGCCCCATCACAGGCAGCTCGTACATCGACTGCCGTGGCACAACCGCACGTTCAGGACGCTTCCGGGAAACATCCAGGAGGTTGTCGTCCATAAAGGAGTGATCATGAAGACGAAACATTTGCTCGTTGCACTGGTACTGACGGCGTCAGGTTCGGCGTTTGCCGACGACCTGGTGAAAACCGCGGAACGCTCGCCCGAAATCCGTACCTTCGTCGATGCGATCAACCTGGCGGGCCTGAATGACACATTCAGGAACAAAGGACCGTTCACCATATTCGCGCCATCGGATTCGGCCTTCGCCCGCCTGTCGCCCGACGTCAAAAAGTCGCTCCTGTCCAACAAGGAGAACGCGACGAAGTTCGTGTCCGACCATATCGTGCCGGGAAAAATGGTGGTGACGGAAATCAAGCCGGGCAAAACACAAACCATTGAAGGCAATACCATCAGCCTGCAATCGGATAACGGCCTGGTGAAGGTCGAAGGTGCGTCGGTCATCCAGAGCGATATCGTGGCGGACAACGGCGTGATTCATATCGTCGATACCGTGGTGGTGCCTGCAAAGTAAGGGAACCCGTAAGCGAACCCCGACCGGCGGCACAGGATGATGGCGAGTCAGGGCAAGGCGGCGTGTTTGTGCAAGAATACGCAGGCACGTCCGCCTGTTCGCAGAGCTGTTCGCCGAACCGCATCGCAATGAACGGTACGCAGTGGACGGCATTCCGGCAGACGACACCCAACCACTTCCTCGCAGAATTGATGGAAACACCCGACACCATCCGCCGCTTCTGGTTTGGCGACCACGCCAGCGACGCCGCCGTGGCGGCGGACAAGTCGTCACTGTGGTGGTCCAAGAATGCGGAAACGGATGCGCGCATCCGCCATCACTTCGAAGACATGGTCATCAAGGCCGGGCAGCGCGAGCTGGACGGATGGGCGGCGACACCGGACGGCCGGCTGGCGCTCATCCTGCTGACCGATCAGTTTCCGAGAAACATCTACCGCGACAGCGGCAAGGCATTCGCTTTCGATGCGCTCGCCCGCGCATGGTGCAGGGAAGGCCTCGCCCTGGGCGTGGATGCGATGCTGCGGCCGATCGAGCGGGTCTTCTTTTATCTTCCGCTTGAGCATTCGGAGTCGGTTTCCGACCAGGCACAGGCGGTCGAGCTGTTCCAGTCGCTCGCCGCTCAGGCGGCTCCGGACGCGAAGGCGACCTTCGACGGCTTTCTCGACTTCGCGCGACGCCACAAGATCATCATCGACCGCTTCGGGCGCTTCCCGCATCGCAACCGCCTGCTCGACCGTGCATCCACGCCGGAGGAGGCGGCCTTCCTTGCCCAGCCCGGTTCGTCGTTTTGATCCTCGCCGGCGCGATGCAGACATCTTCCGCCATCCTGCTCCCGTCACTGCTGCAGCGCCGGCTGGAGGCCGCCGCCAGCGATTTTCTCGATCCGGGCGCGGGCGCCGGCATCGACTTCGCGGTGCCGCCGGGAGAAGCGGCGCTGCTTGCGCATGACTCCGTCTCGTGGCGGCTGTTCAAGAATCCGTTGTCGCTGTTCATCGGCGGCGTTGCGGCGGTCATCCTCGAACTGGCCGAGCCGCGCGTGCGCACCGGCGTGTGGGAACACACCAGTTTCCGCGATGATCCGCTGCGGCGCCTGAAGCGCACCGGACTGGCGGCCATGATGACGGTGTACGGCCCGCGCAGCCGCACCGAGGCGATGATCGCCGGCGTGGTGCGCATGCACGGCCGCGTGCGCGGCAGCACGCCTGCCGGACAGCCGTACAGCGCCGACGATCCGGAATTGCTGGACTGGGTCCACGCCACCGCCAGCTTCGGTTTCCTGCGGGCGTATCACACCTATGTCGGACCGCTTTCCCAGGATGCGCGCGATGCCTATTACCGTGAAGGGAGAACCACCTCGTCGCTGTACGGCGCGCTCGCGCCGCCCGCTTCGGAAAAGGAACTCGACCTGCTGTTCGAAGCGATGGCGGACAGGCTGGAGCGTTCCGCCATCGTCTTTGAATTTCTTCGCATCATGCAGCGGGTTGCATTGCTGCCGGGACCGATGTCGATGCTGCAGGACTGGCTCATCAAGGCCGCCGTCGAACTGGTGCCGCGGTGGGTACGGGAGCGGCTCGGATTGGACGACGCATGGAATTTGCGTCCGTGGCAGCGGAACATCATCGGACGCGCCGGATCGACCGTCGACCGCATCGTGCTGCGATCCGGGCCGGCCGTACAGTCGTGCCGCAGGCTCGGACTGCCGGATGATTATCTGTACACAACGCCATGGAGTCCGCCGGACAGGGCGCGGATCAACGGCGGCTGACACTCTTTGCTACAGCGCATGGTCCTGGATTTCGCGCAGGAACCAGCAGCCGTTGGTCAACAGGAAGTGATACGTCACCAGCGTGGACATGCCCGGCCGCGACAGCCTTGCGACAGCGCTGGTCGGCGAGTTCTGTTGCAGCTCCGATTCGATGCCGGTGGTACGGATATAGTCGCCCAGGGCAGGGTATTTCATATCGTCCCGCTTGGAGGCGGCCCGCCGCGTCTCGATGATTTCCTGCTTGCCGTTCTCCATCCCATACTGGAAACGGACGCGCGTCGATGGGTAGATGGTCCGGCTGATCGCGAAGTCCTTATCGTTGATGAAGGTCTCGAAGAATGCCGGCAGGGCTTCCGGCTGACGCGCATTGCATGCCTGCGCCGACACTGCGCCGCTGGCTAAAAGCAGAACAATGCATTTGGACAGAATATTCATATTTTTGCTCCCCTCCAAAAAATTGATTGCCGGCATGCCGTCATGCCATGTGTGGTTTTGGTCTTCATTATCAGGCGTGCATTGCGGAACGGAATTGAGGGATCTTAATTACAAGACTTTATTGCGAAGGTGAAAGGAGCTTGCAAGGCGATACCGTGCCGTGTGGCATCGTCTGGGAACTTGTCCCGGGCCGATTACTCTTTCCTAGACATTGAAAAAATGTCTTTTCATATTGCCTTGAAGGATGATCATGCCTAACGACTTGCAGACCGCACCAAATCCGAAACGCGCTCCGGATACCGATGGCGGCAGCGCCGCCGCCGACTTCGGCCTTGGTTTGCCGCCGCAGGAAACCGAGCGCCGCGATCAGCATGCCGGCGACGCGGATGAACGGCAGGCGCAGGACAATCCGCAATCCGAACCCGGTGACGACGACCTGCCGATCCCGACCACTTACCCGACCGCCTAGTTGCGTGAGGTTGCCGGCCCGACCGGCATCAGCAGAGGAGAGACCGCACGTTGTTTGAGTTCATCGTCAATATCGTCCAGCAGGGTAGCTATGCCGGCGTGTTCCTGCTCATGGCGCTGGAAAATCTTTTTCCGCCGATCCCGTCCGAGCTGATCATGCCGCTTGCGGGCTTTGCCGCGGCGCGCGGCGACATGAATGTCGTGCTCGTGGTGCTTGCCGGGACGCTTGGCTCGGTCATCGGCGCGCTGCCGTGGTATTACGCAGGCAAGCGCTTCGGCCTGGATCGCATCAAGCGTCTCGCCTCCCGGCATGGCCGCTGGATGACCGTCTCCCCCGATGATGTCGATACGGCGATGCATCGCTTCGAACGGCATGGCCGTGCCGTGGTGTTCTTCGGCCGGCTGATCCCGGCGATAAGGACGCTGATTTCGGTTCCTGCAGGCATCAATCGCATGCACATGGCACCGTTTCTCGCCTTTTCGATTGCAGGGTCGCTGTTGTGGACAGGGGTGCTTACTGCCGCAGGGTATGTTTTGAATTCGCAGTATGAGCGGGTTGCGGAGTATCTTGATCCGGTGTCGAAGGGGGTGCTGATTCTGATCGTGGGGATTTATGTGTATCGGTTGGTGACGCATCCGGCGCAGAGGGCGGATGGGACTTAGGAGGGCTCGTCATTCTTGCAAAACAGTACCGGCTTACAAGCTAATACGCGCCTTAAAGGGAGTCCAGGGCTACGGAGTGTCTCTGGTAATAGATCAGCTTGTCATTCCCGCGTAGGCGGGAATCCAGAGCGACGGAGTGTCTCCGGTAATACAACGTGGCTGGTTCTTCGAAGAGACTAGCCGGGACTGGCCCCGGCGGGCCACCTCCTTTTTTGCT
>NZ_DAIUCO010000105.1:0-16219 GCF_036846085.1 Noviherbaspirillum sp.
GGGCGCAACTCGACCTCACTACCCCCACCCTAGCCCTCCCCCTGAAAGGGGGAGGGGACCGTCCGGCGATACATTGACCCCGTACAATCCATGATCAACCCCACCGACGCATCCGCAAGACTGGCCATCGACGTCAAAGACGTCGGCGCGTTGCGCCAGGCTGCGCGCGACAATTCGCCGGAGGCATTGAAGGCCACCGCCAAGCAGTTCGAGGCGCTGTTCATGAACATGGTCCTGAAAAGCATGCGTGAAGCTACGCCGCAGGAAGGCATGTTCGACAGCCAGCAAAGCAAGATGTACACCTCGATGCTCGACCAGCAGTTGAGCCAGACCATGGCGTCGCGCGGCATTGGCCTGGCCGATGTGCTGATCCGGCAGTTGTCCAGCGTGGTCAACACCCGCATGGCGGAAGAGCAAGGCGGATCGCCGGAAGCGGCGCTGCCCGCGATCGGCGCACCGGTGATCCCGCCGGCGGCGCCGATGCCGCCATCCTCGGCGGTGGACGGCGCGCGATCGAATTCGTCCAGGCCGGCGCATGTGCGGGAGTTCCAGGAACGGCTTGGCGCACATGCCGATGAAGCCAGCCGCGCCACCGGCATTCCGGCGAAATTCATGCTCGGCCAGGCGGCGCTGGAAAGCGGCTGGGGCAAGCGCGAGATCCGCGCCGCCGATGGCACCACCAGCCATAACCTGTTCGGCATCAAGGCGACCGGCGGCTGGAACGGACGGGTGGTGGAAACCGCCACGACGGAATATGTCAATGGCGTGCCGCAGACGAAGATAGAGAAGTTCCGCGCTTACGATTCCTATGCTGATGCGTTCCGGGATTACGCAAAGCTGCTGAAGAACAATCCGCGTTATGAAAAAGTATTGGCCAACGCCACCGATGTCGCCGGTTTCGCGCAGGGCCTGCAGAAGGCGGGCTACGCAACCGACCCGAACTATGCGGCGAAGCTGACGCGCATTATCAATCATTCATTGTCGGCTTGATAACACAGAGGCGTGCAGATCCGTTTCGCCGGGCGGATTCAAGTTTTTGCGCCGGCTGCCGTTGATGAAGTTATCGCACGAAAGAAGACGACAACATGGGCTCAGGAATCCTCGGTGTAGGGCAAAGCGGTCTCGCAGCCGCCCAGGCAGGGCTGGTAACGACCGGCCACAATATTGCCAATGCGTCCACCCCCGGTTATACCCGGCAGGTGGTGATACAGACTTCCGCCGGATCGCAGGATACCGGTTTCGGTTACGTCGGCAAAGGCACGCAGGTTTCCGACGTCAAGCGGGTCTACAACGAGTTCCTGAATACGCAGGTCACGACCGCGCAGAGCACGAAGTACCAGCTCGATACCTACTATGCGCAGATCAGCCGCATCAATAACCAGTTCGCCGACTCGGTCTCCGGCCTGTCTCCGGTTCTGCAGGATTTCTTCAAGGGTATGCAGGACATGGCGTCCAATCCCTCGTCGACCGCCGCCCGCCAGACCGCGCTGTCGTCCGCCGAAACCCTGGCGGCACGTTTCCAGGGGCTCGACGGCCAGTTGAAGGAAGCCGAAGCCGGGCTGCGCAGCCAGATCGGCACCAGCGTCGACACCATCAACGTCTATGCGAAACAGATTGCCAAGCTCAATGACACGATCGAAAAAGCGCAGGGCAACAGCGACGGCCGCGCATCCAACGACCTGCTCGACCAGCGCGATTACGCCATTGCGGAACTGAGCAAGGAAATCAAGACGACCGTCGTCAAGCAGGGCAATACCTATAACGTCTTCATCGGCAACGGCCAGCCGGTCGTCGTCGGCGCAAAAACCTATGACCTGGTGTCGACCACATCGGCAAGCGACCCGAGCCGCACGGCGGTAGGCTATGTCGCCAACGGGGAGATGATCGAGCTGGCGGACAGCAGCCTGGCCGGAGGCAAGCTCGGCGGCTTGCTGGAATTCCGATCCAAGACGCTGGACCTGGCCCAGAATTCACTCGGCCGGATCGCCACCGGGCTGGCAATGACCTTCAACGCCCAGCACGCCCTCGGCCAGGATCTGACCGGCGCGCTCGGCGGCAGTTTCTTCCGGGTCGGCGCGCCCGATGTGCGCGCCGGCACGGCCAATACGGGCAACGCCGTGGTCGGCGCCACCGTCACCGACGCCAATGCCCTCACGACCAGCAATTACCGCCTGCAGCTTACCGGCGGCAATTACGTCGTCACCCGCCTGTCCGATAACTCGGTGCGCTACTCGAATGCGGCATTCCCGCCGGGGGCCATCGACGGCGTCAGCTTCAATATCGCCTCCGGCGCCTTCGCCGCCGGCGATGAATATGTCATCAAGCCGACGGTGAACGGCGCGAGCGAATTCGGCGTGGCGATCAACGACGTATCCAAGATCGCCGCCGCCGCACCTATCCGCACGGCGGCGCCGCTGACGAACACCGGCACCGGCACGATCAGCGCCGGCACGGTCAACGGTCCGCCACCGACCAACGCCAACCTGCAGCAGCCGGTCACCATCACCTTCACCTCGGCGACAACGTTCAATGTCACCGGCACCGGTACCGGCAACCCGGTCGGCGTGGCGTACACCCCGGGTGGCAACATTACGTACAACGGCTGGACAGTACAGCTCAACGGCTCTCCCGCCAACGGGGACTCCTTCAGCATCGGGCCGAATACCAACGGCGCCGGCGACAACCGGAATGCGCTGCTGATGGCGGCGCAGCAGACCGCCAATACACTGGGCAACGGCACGGCGAGTTACCAGGGGGCCTATGCGCAGCTCGTGAGCCAGGTCGGCAACAAGACGCGTGAAGTGGAAGTCACCGGCAAGGCGGAGAGCAAGTTTCTGGCGCAGGCGGTTGCGGCACAGCAGGCGGAGTCCGGCGTGAATCTCGACGAAGAAGCCGCGAACCTGATGCGCTACCAGCAGGCTTACCAGGCGGCCGGCAAAGTCATGCAGACGGCCGGCCAGCTTTTCGAACTGCTGCTGAATCTGGGAAATTGACGTGAACGACGTGGCCGGTACGGCTTCGTGTTTTCCTGCGGGACCGACAGGCTTAGAGCAATAAGGAATCACAATCATGCGCATCAGCACCAACATGATGTTCGAAAGCGGGTCGACCCGCCTCAGCGAGATGCAGTCCAGCCTCGCCAAGGTGCAGGACCAGATCTCGACCGGCCGCCGCATACTGACGCCTGCCGACGATCCCGTCGCGGCGGCGCAGGCCCTGGTGGTATCGCAATCGAAATCGGCCAACGAGCAATTCGCGATCAACCGGCAGAACGCCGCAGCGTCGCTGTCGCTGGAAGAAAGCGTGCTGCAGAGCGTCACCAGCCTGTTGCAGGATGTGAAGACACTGGTCGTCCAGGCCGGCAATCCGGCGCTCGACGGCAAACAGCGGCAGTTCATCGCCACTGAACTTGCCGGCATCCGCGACGAGATGCTCAGCCTTGCAAACAGCCGCGACGGCGCCGGCAATTACCTCTTCTCGGGTTTCCAGACCAATGTGCAGCCGTTCGCGCAGACCGCCACCGGCGCGCAGTACAACGGCGACCAGGGACAACGGATGGCGCAGGTCGGTTCGGCACGAAAAATGCCGGTCAGCGACACCGGCGCGGCCATCTTTGAATCCGCCAAAACAGGAAACGGCACCTTCGTCACCGGCGCCAACCCGGCCAACACCGGGACCGGCGTTGCGTCGACAGGATCGATCGCCAATGCGGCGGCACTCACCGGCAACAATTACAGCGTGACGTTCACCACCGTCCCCGGCTCGGCTCCTACCTATGCGGTCGTCAACACCACAACCGGCGCGACCCTGTCGGCCGCCACGCCCTACGTCAGCGGCGAAACCATCACCTTCGACGGCATCCAGTTCGATATCAAGGGCAGTCCGGCCAACGGCGACCAGTTCACGGTCCGTCCGAGCGGCAACCAAAGCGTCTTTACCAGCATGACCGAGCTGGTGAACCTGCTCAATGCACCGGTCAACAGCCCGGCGGACCAGGCGCGCCTGTCGATGGGGCTGGCGGCGGCGAACAACAATGCCGGCAATGCGCTCGACAACGTGCTCACGGTCCGGGCGTCGGTCGGCATCCGCCTCAAGGAAATGGAAACGCTGGACAGCCAGGGCGAAGATGTCGGGCTTCAATATGCGCAGCAACTGGAAGAATTGCAGGGACTGGATTACACCAAGGCCATTACCGAGCTGTCGAAGCAGAAGATCATGCTCGAAGCAGCCCAGCAATCGTTCGTGAAGACATCGAATCTGTCGCTTTTCAACTTCCTTTAACAGGTTCTCCCCTGCAAACAGCGCAATAATCGGCCGAAAGCCGCACCGTGCTGTTTTCACCTTGCCCGCAGGCAGGTAGACTCTCTTCGTCTGTCCGCAAGGACCCATCGGGAACCTCCATGTCTGCTTCGCCACTTCTGTCCGCCGTCTTGTCCGCTTGCGCCGCCATCGCCGGCGCGTCTCTGCTGTCCGCCTGCGGCGGCCAGGATCTGTTCTTCAAAACACCGCCGCCCGCATCCATCACGCTCACCGGCGCCGAAGGCCTGTACAGCGGCACCACCAACACCGGCCGCACCCTGACCGCGCTGGTGCTGGAAGACAGCACCCACTACGTGTTTTATTCGGCCATCAACCAGCCGACGCTGATCAGGGGCTTCCTGCAGGGCACAGGCGCGTCGCTGAATGGCAGCTACACGTCGTCGAACTCGCGCGATTTGAATATCGAAGGCCTTGGCGTGCTGGCGACCACCGTCTCCGCCAGTTACGTGCAAAAGAAAACGTTCAACGGTAGCTGGAATACGACCACCACCAACCAGACAGTGACGTTCACCACCAATTACGACACCGCGTACGAAGCGAAACCAGGGCTGGATATCATCGCCGGCACGTACAACGGCTTTCTTGCGGAATCGACCGCCGTCGCCGGCGGGCCCGTTACCAACCTGACCATTTCGTCCACCGGCGCAATCACCATGACCAATGCACCCTGCACGGGTACGGCTGCGGCGCGTGCGAAGGGCAACCTCTACACGATCACGCTGTCCTGCAATACGCCGGCAGTCACGTTCACCGGGATCGGCCAGTACGACACCACCAGCCGGCGCCTGCTGATCGGCACGATGCGCGAGGACCGGACCAACGGGCGGTTGTTCGCGGGTACGAAGCTGTAGGACATACACGCGGCGGCGCGCGGAAGAGGGCACGTCTGTCTTCGTCCCTTTCTTGACAGGCTGAAACATGGACCGAAAATCAGCGGTTCATGATAAATCCGACATCGCTTACTGGATGCGCATCCAGTAAAATGGCCCCGCCCGACGCCGGTCGACCTCCTGCATCCGGCCGGGCTATCCGGATGTCATTCATCGTCATGCCGCCACGTATCTCCGCAGTCGGACTGCTGCCCATGCTTAACCCGGCAAGCAGTTTCGTGTATCCGACCCATATCGACCGAGACAGCATCGACGCACTGCCGTCGCGTCCCGGCATCTATATCTTTCGCGACGAAAACGACCGGCCCCTCTACATCGGCAAGAGCGTCAATATCCGCTCCCGCGTGCTCTCCCATCTGCGTACGCCGGAAGAGGCACGCATGCTGGAGCAGAGCCGCTACGTCGAATTCCAGCGCACCGCCGGCGAGATTGGCGCGCTGCTGCTGGAGTCGAAGCTGATCAAGGACATGCAACCGCTGCACAACAAGAAACTGTTGCGGCGGCGGGAAATGTGCACCTTTCGCCTGCAGCCCGGCCCGCGCGGGCTGGTGCCGGAAGTCGTGTTCGCGCGGGATCATGATTTCGCCCGCACCGACGGATTGTTCGGCTTGTTCGCGACCCGGCGCGCCGCCGTCGAGCGGCTGAGGGAAATCGTGCTGGAACATCGGCTGTGCCCGGCGCTGACCGGACTTGAATCGGCGGTACGCGGCCGCGCCTGCTTCGCGCACCAGATCGCCCGTTGCGCCGGCGCCTGCTGCGGCGCCGAATCGGTCGAACTGCATGATGCCCGCCTCCTGGCGGCGCTGCAGCATATGCGCGTGGTGGTATGGCCCTATCCCGGCGCGGTCGGCATCGAGGAAGAGTGCGACGGCTGGCGGCAAACGCATATCGTCGATCACTGGTTCTACGTCGGCACGATCGATCACAGGAAGGGCGGCAGGCCCGTCAGGCGGCCGGCGAAGGGCGGCTTCGATGTGGACGCCTACAAGATACTGGTCAAGCCGATGCTGAGCGGTGAATTGCGGCTGAAACCGATGAAGTCCTGATCCGTTCCCGATACCGTCGCGCCGACGCCCGTTGACCGCGAGGGTAGGCCAGTCAACCGGCATCCGCGTTCATGAAGCGGCAGTGTCCGCCTGGTACACGCTGACGCCGTTGCGCCCGTTCTTCTTGGCGTCGTACATGGCCGCGTCGGCGTTCTTCATCAGGGATTTTTCGTCCGTGCCGTGATCGGGGTAAAAAGCGACGCCGATGCTGGCCGAGATATGGAAGGTATGGCCGGCGATATCGAAAGGCTGTTCCAGCGCCTGCAGTATCTTGTGAGCGACCACCAGGGCGCCTTCGTCGCTGTCGACCCGCGGCAGCAGCACGACGAACTCGTCGCCGCCGAGGCGGGCGGCGGTGTCCGATTCGCGCTTGCAATGTTGCAGCCGGTTGGCGACTTCGCGCAGCAGCAGGTCGCCCACCGCATGGCCGAAGTCATCGTTGACCGGCTTGAAACGGTCCAGGTCGAGGAACATAAGTCCCACCCTGGTCCTGGCGCGCCGGGCATCGATCAGGGAGCGGCCGAGGCGCTCGCTGACCAGTTTGCGGTTGGGCAGGCCGGTCATCGTATCGTAGAGGGCCAGTCGCATCGCCTGTTCCGCGGATTGCAGGGAACGGGCGCGGTCGTCCAGAAGCAGCCAGGTCAGCAAGGTCAGCAGCAGCGCGATGCTGAGCCCGCCGCGGATGATCAGCGGCGACCGGTCCTGGTCGAAGCGCTGGACGAAGCCGGGTGTGGAGGTCATCGCGACGGTCCACATGTGCTGTGCGATGTCGAGGATGCCGATGCTGTTCAGGTTGCCGTTCGACGCGTCGGCGTCGATATCGAGGATGGCGTCGTACATGCGCTGTTCCTGCACGATGGCCGAGCCGTCGTAGATCTCGAGATCGAGATCGCGTGCCTGTTCATCCTGCAGGCCGACCATCAGGTCGTCCATCCGGAAGGGCGCATATACCCAGCCGATCAGGGCTTCGCGCCGCTCCCTGATCGTCTCGATGCTGACGCCATTGCGATAGACGGGCAGGTACATCAGAAAACCGGGCCTCCCCGTGGTGGCGCCCTCCTGTACCAGCGTCACCTTGCCGGACAATGCTGCCTTGCCGCTGTCGCGTGCCAGGTCCATCGCCGCCCGGCGCTGCGGTTCGGAATACATGTCGTATCCGAATGCACGCAGGTTGTCGCCGTAAAACGGTTCGATGTAAACGATCGGCGCATGCAAATCGCGTCCTTCCACCTGCGGCTGGATGTCATATCCGGGAAAGCCTTCCTTGCGGATCATGTCGACATGCACCGGCTTGCGGTTCGCCGGTACCAGTTCCGCAAAACCGATACCCTGGATGCCGGGATAGCTCAGCTCGATCTGCAGCCTGCCGACATAATTGCCGAATTCGTTCCGCTCGACCTGGTCGGATGACGCAAACAGCGCGACCACGCCACGCAAAACCTGTTCGTACGCCAGCATGCGCTGTTCGATGCGGCGCATCGTTTCCCGCGTCTGGAACTCGAAGTTGCTTTGCAGCGCCAGTTCGGCGTTATTGCGGGCGTCGCGCCACAGTTCGTAGGTGAGCAGGGACGAGAGAATGAACACCAGCGCCGGCAGCAATATGCCTACCCATCGGGTCATCCAGTCCAGCGGCTGGCGAGCATCGGGTGAGGAGTCCTCCCCAGGTTGCCGGCTCTGCTTTGACTGGAGATCCTTGGCCATGCGATGGTGGGTTGCGGTAACAGGATGTTCGGAGGAAGACAATGGGTGGCAATGGAGGCGAGGCAATGACGCAAGGAACTGCCGGTCTGCATCATCCGAAATTGCGTATTGCAACGACGGGACGCTCCATTCCGGTATTCGCCGCGCGCCGCCATCGATATCCTGCAGAATTATTCTGTCAATGCTCGAATTGCGGCGGCAAAAACTAGGATGCCGTTGTTCATGCAGCAAGTCTAGTCGTTGCGATGGTCGCCATATTGATTTTCGACTAACTGTACGTCACTGTTTCCGGTCGAACATCGCACGGCCGACTGCGAAACGCCAGAAAAAAGTCCCGCTGGAACGGGTGCTGGTCGTCCGGAGGCAGCGTCGAGCGTTTCAGGGCGGTGCGGCCAGCGCCTGCCGGGAAGGAGCGGCATCGCCATGGGCGAGTCCGGACAGCGCATAGCGCACGCTGGTTGCCAATTCGCCAAGCTGGAATGGCTTCCGGAGAATGAAACTGCTGCCGACCACCTTGTCCAGCGCCCGCATGTCGAAATAACCGGTCGCCACGATCACCGGCAGATCCGGGCGCACCGCGTGCGCCTTGGCCACCAGCTCGGCGCCGTTCATGCCCGGCATCAGGAAATCGGCAATCAGGAGGTCCGGGTTGTCCATTTCCA
This sequence comes from Noviherbaspirillum sp., assembly GCF_036846085.1. NCBI lineage: Bacteria > Pseudomonadati > Pseudomonadota > Betaproteobacteria > Burkholderiales > Oxalobacteraceae > Noviherbaspirillum > Noviherbaspirillum sp. The sequence continues at coordinate 8,620 of NZ_DAIUCO010000105.1, forward strand.
GCCGCTTCAATCCGGCGAATCCATCTTCGGCCTGGGTGACGCGGTAACCGAGTATTTCCAGTGAATCGACCATGAACTGGCGTACCGCCACATCGTCTTCCACGACCAGGATGCGGGCCTGCTCGACGCTCCGCGTGCCGGCGGGAGACGTGGAAGCGGTGCTGGCGGCGGCCAGCTCGGGCTCCAGGGGCAGCCAGATTTCCACAGTCGTCCCGCGGCCGAGTTCGCTGTCGATACGTGCAATTCCGCCGGATTGCCGCGCGATGCCGTAGACCTGGCTCAATCCCAGGCCGGTTCCCTTGCCGACAGCCTTGGTGGTGAAGAACGGATCGAATACCTTGTTCAGGATGTCGGGTTCGATGCCGGTGCCGGTGTCGCTGACGGACACCACGGCATACCGGCCCGGCGGCAGCAGACCGCCTTCGGCGGCGCGGACATCGGCGCGTATGGAGAGGGTGCCGCCGGTTGGCATCGCGTCCTTGGCGTTGATCGCGAGATTGAGCACGGCAAGTTCAAGCTGATTGAAGTCGGCGAGCGCCCGCGGCATGTCGGACGGGCAGTCGAAATCGATCGAAATACCCGACCCGAGCGACGCCGACAGCATGTCCTTGACGCCTTCCAGGACGGTCGGGAGCTCGATCGCTTTCAGGTCCAGGCTCTGGTTGCGTGAAAACGCCAGCAGCTGGCTGGTGAGCTTGGCGCCGCGCTGTGTCGCCTTGCGGATCGTGCCGGCCATTTTCTTGACGCGTTCGTCGCTGGCGAGCCGATCGATCAGGTCGACATTGCCGAGGATGACGTTGAGGAGGTTGTTGAAATCATGCGCGATGCCGCCGGTGAGCTGGCCGACAGCTTCCATTTTCTGCGCCTGCAGCAACGCCATCTGCGTGCGTTCGCGTTCGCCGATCTCCTTCATCAGGCGATCGTTGAGCTGCGCCAGTTCGGCGGTTCTTTCCTGGATGCGGCTTTCCAGCGTCTCGTTGAGCTGTCCGAGCGCCCGCTGGCTTTCCTGCAGTTTGGCGTTCGCCTCGATGCGGGTAGTGATGTCGAGCGTCAGGCCGGACATGAAGGCCGGTGCGCCGTCCGGTCCGCGAATGGCCCTGCCGCGCATCTGCAGCCAGTGCACCGATCCGTCGGGCCATATGACGCGGCATTCCATGTCGAAGTCGGCGCCCTGGGCAAGCGCCGCCTCGACGATGTTGGCATGCAGATGGCGGTCGTCGGGATGAACCGCGGCGACGATATCGGCATAGCTGAAGGGCATCGAAGGCGATACGCCGAAGTTGGCCTTGCAGATGTCCGATGCCACCAGCTTCTGGGTCTGCATGTCGAACTCCCACGAACCCAGTCGTCCCGCTTCCAGCGCCATGCGCAGGCGTTCTTCGGCGCGGGTCCGCTGCTCAAGCTCGCTGCGGGCCTGGTACTGACGCTTGCGCGCGCGCAGCGCCGAGGAAGCGGCCTTGCCGAGGGTTTCGGCATTGACGGGCCGCTCCAGCAGGATCACGTTGCTGAGCTGCTCCATTAATTCGAGCGCCGCGCCCCGGCGCGGGCCGTTCTGTTTCGACACCAGCAGCACGAACGGAAAGTCGGACCAGGGTTCCTGGGCCTGCAACCAGGCGGCGAGCGTACCGAGGTCTGCGCCGATCAGCGCTTCCTCCGCCACCAGTGCTGTGCCCGCACCGGCGTCGAGTTCGCGGGTGAATTCACCATGGTTCGCGCAAATATGGCAGTGAAAGCCGTCGAGCCGGAGTACCCGTTCGATTACCTGCGCGTCGCGTCCCTTCGGCGCCAGGACGAGAATGCGTTCCTCGATATGCTGGATGTCGGGTGTCATGCGTTCAATCGCTCGATCCGAGCATCTCGGTAGTGCCACGATAAGCGGGCAGGCCGGACAGAATGCCCTCGAAATTCTGCAGCGGATCGCCGATTTCCAATCCGCGGGAAGTCAGCCGGAACTCGCGGATCGTGTGTTCATGGTCGTTGGTCCGGTTCTTGACGGCGGAGATCGCGGTGAGGATCTTGCCCTTGGCTTCAAAGAAGCGGAAGGCCAGGATCGAATCGCTCAGGTAACTCAGATCGACGTCGGAACGGATGTCGCCCACGAGCCCATGCTGGCCGAGTACCAGCAGCGTGGTGATGCCATGCTGGTTCAGATACGTCAGCAGCTCATGCATCTGGATCAGCAGGAATTTTTCCCCGGGCATTGCCTGCAGATAGGCGTTCAGGCTGTCGATGGCAACCATTTCGACGCGTTCGACACTGACGGCATCATGGATGAGGGCGGCGAATTCGCCGGGCGATTTTTCCGCCGGATCGATCTGGTGCATCTTCAGCTTGCCGTTCTCAAGGTAAGGGCGCAGGTCCATGCCCAGCGCGATACCGCGGGCGATGAAGGTTCCCACGCCTTCGTCGAAAAGGAAATAGGCGGCGCGCTCCCCGCGTTCCAGTGCGGCCAGCATGCATCGCATCGCAGTCGTCGTCTTGCCGACGCCGGATGGCCCCATCAGTAGCGTATTGGTCCCCGATACCAGGCCGCCGCCAAGGATTTGGTCAAGCTCGGGTACGCCGGTGGAACGGGATACGGCTGTGAACTCGCGGTGACGGCCCGCCGCCACGAGGCGCGGGAATACCCGCAAGCCGCCGGTCTCAAGCACGAAATCATGGAAGCCGCCGCTGAATCGCATGCCGCGCATCTTGACGACGCGGAGCTTGCGGCGTTCGGCGCCGAATTCCTCCGCCTTCTGGTCCAGGCTGATAACGCCATGGGCGATGCTGTGCAGTTGCTGGTCGCCCGGCTCCGACGTCTTGTCGTCCAGCATCAGCACGGTGCAGTTTCGGGTCGAGAAGAAATGCTTCAGCGCGAGTATCTGCCGCCGGTAGCGCAGCGGGTCCTGCGCAAGCAGGCGCATCTCCGAGAGGCTGTCGAAGACGATACGGGAGGGCCCCAGGGCATCGATCTGCCGTATCACCGCCTTGGTGGTTTCGCCCAGTTCGATTTCAGACGGGTGGAGTATGGATTGCTCCGAATCCGGGTCGAGTCCGGCATCATTGACCAGTTCGAACAGGTGAATCTTGTCGAGCGACCATCCATGCGTCGCGGCCACTGCCCGCAATTCGTTCGGTGTTTCGGACAGGGTGACGTAAAGGCCTTCTTCGCCCTGGCGTACCCCTTCGAGGAGAAATTGCAGGGCCAGCGTGGTTTTCCCGGTGCCGGGGGTTCCTTCGACAAGATAAAGCCGGTGTGTCGTAAGGCCACCGCCGAGGATTTCGTCCAATCCCGGCACACCGGTGGAGGAGCGATTTGATGCCGATGGCCCGGCGGCGGAAGGTTGAAGCGGGTCGATCATGAAGCAGTTCCTTTTGCGGATTACCCAGTGCGCGCCGCACTGATGCGGATCAGTGCATTTGGTACGTTGGTGATCATATCACCGGCTTTCCCATGCATTTGACGCGTTTCGTTATAGCGTCAAATACCGGCTTGAATGTTGATGCACTGCAACCTTTGCGGTACATTGGTTCAACCATGCCAACTTTCCGAACCGGTTTTGCCAATTCCACCCTGCAGCGGGTGCTGGTGATTCCTTTCGTCATCCTCGTCCTCTGCCTTGCCGGCGTGATTTACTGGGCGTCCCACCGTTCGGGTGAAAGTGCCGGACGGGAGTTTTCCAGGGAAGTGTTGCTCAGCATGGTCGAACGGGTGAACCAGGCGACCGAGCGCTACCTGCAGGGCGCCCGGGTGGCGCTGCAGGCAGTTGCCCCGGACCCGATCTTCTCGCCGTCCGAGAACACCTTCACCACCCTGCAGTTCGACGATGATCTCGACAGGCTGGAACAGCGCATGTGGGTCGCGACGGGATTCTTCCCCACCACGAACGATTATGTCTATTTCGCCGCGGCCGATGGCCGGTTCGTCGGCGTCAACCGCCGTCCGGACCGCATCGAACTTCGCCTGCAGGAACGCGGCGGCATGCCGCGAAACGTCTACAGCGTGTCCGGACCGGGCCGGCGGCTTGGTATCGTACGCACCGACAACTATGATGCGCGGTCACGCCCTTGGTTCAAAAACGCGGTTGCCAAGGGGCAGGAAAGCTGGTCGGCCGTGTACACGGACTTCACCACGCTGGAACCCACCTTCACGCTCACCAAGCCGGTGTATGCGAACCCCGGGACGACCGGCGACAAAGCATTGATCGGCGTCGCGGCCACCGACTTATCGCTCAAGCAGCTGACCGATTTCTTTCAATCACTCACCATCAGCCGCAATGGCGTGGCGTTTATCGTTGAGCGGTCCGGCGGCGTCATCGCCACGTCGACGAACGAAAAGCTCTATCGCCTGCAGGACAAGGCGCTGGTACGCCTGATGGCGGAGCAAAGCGAGTCGCCGCTGTTGCGGCAGGCCTATGCCAATGTCATGCGCTGGCAACAGAGCGGCGCATCGTTCGAACGCCCGTTGTCGCGCGAGTTCGACGGCGACGAAGGCAAGATCCAGGTGGGCGCCACGCTGTTGCGCGATCCGGCCGGACTGGAGTGGATCACCATCGTCGCCGTACCGCGTTCCGACTTCATCGGCAACGTGGCGAGCGTGCTGTTCGAAAGTCTTGCGATCGGCCTGGTCGCGGTGTTCATGGTACTGGTCCTTGGCTTCTCGCTGCTGCAATGGGTGCTGCGCGACATTCGCAAGCTGACCCGCGCGGCACAGAGCATCGGGCAGGGTGAGCCGCTTGAGCCCCTGAACATCCAGCGCGGGGATGAAATCGGGCAGCTTGCCAAGAGCTTCCAGGAGATGGAACGCAACCTGCGCACCGACAAGCTGACCGGCGTGTTGAACCGGGAGTCGCTGATCTCCCAGATCGAGTTCCGGCAACGCAGCGGCGTCGGGCAGCATGCTCTCAAGTTCACGCTATTGTTCGTCGATCTCGACCGCTTCAAGCAGGTCAACGATGAGCACGGCCATGATGCCGGCGACAAGGTCCTGATCGAAATTACGCGCCGCCTCAAGGCAGCCTTGCGCGCGTACGACGACGTGGCGCGCTTCGGCGGCGACGAGTTCGTGGTCTACCTCCACGGCATCGACAATCAGCGGTCCGTCGATGCGGTGTGCGAAAAACTGCGGACGGTCGTCGAGTTGCCGATCGACACCGGCGGCGGATTGACTGTCCAGGTAGGAGCATCCATCGGTGTCGCGAAATTTCCCGCGGATGGCCCGGACATCGATACCCTCATCAAAGTCGCCGACATGCGGATGTTCGACGCCAAGAAAGCCGGAAAGGCCGAACTGCAGCAGACCGAGCCCTGAGTCCGGCGTGGATGGGTTTGCTCAGGTGGCGACCCGATTGCCGTTGGCATCGATGACCGGTTCACCGTCCTCCTTGTTGAAAGCGGCAAGCTGCGGCAGCGGCAATATGTCGAGCACCAGCTCGGAAGGCCGGCACAGGCGCACGGCCTGGGGCGTGACGACGAACGGCCGGTTGATCAGGATCGGATGCGCAAGCATGGCATCCAGCAGCGCATCGTCCGACAGGTCGGGATTGTCGAGCCCCAGTTCGATGTAGGGCGACCCTTTTTCACGAATCGCCTGCCGTACCGTCAGCCCGGCTTTGGCGATCATTTCCATGAGCTGCGCGCGGGTCGGGGGATTGGCCAGGTAATCGACGATCTTCGGTTCAACGCCGGTATTGCGGATCAGCGCCAGCGTATTGCGCGAAGTGCCGCAATTGGGGTTGTGGTAGATGGTGATGTCCATGGTTTTCTCGTTGGGTGCGTCGTTATCGGGGAGCGAAATTGTCGCATACAAAAACGGCCCGCTTGCATGCGGGCCGTTTTGCCTGTCTGAACGATTTACTTCTGCACCCACACCCGCATCAGCGACAGCAGCTGTGCCACGTCGACCGGCTTGGTGATGTAATCCGAGGCACCCGCCGCGATGCATTTGTCGCGGTCGCCCTTCATCGCTTTGGCGGTGAGGGTGATGATCGGCAGCGACTTGAAGCGCGGGATGCGGCGGATGGCCCGCATCGTGTCGTAGCCGTCCATCTCCGGCATCATGATGTCCATCAGCACGATCTCGATCTCCGGGTCGGATTGCAGCACTTCGATGCCGTCGCGCCCGTTTTCCGCATACAGCACCTTCATTTCATGCCGCTCCAGGACCGAGCTGAGCGCGAAAATGTTGCGCAGGTCGTCATCGACCACCAGCACCTTGCGCCCGGCGAGGCCGGCATCCGATGCATTGACTTCATCCAGCATGCGGCGCTGCACGTCAGTGAGGCTGGCGTGCGAGCGATGCAGGAAGAGGGCGGTTTCGGCAACCAGCCGTTCCGGGGAGCGTGCATCCTTCATCACCACCGTCTTGGCGATCCGCTGCAGCCGCACGACCTGTTCCTTGTCGAGTTCCGCGGCGGTATTGATCACGATCGGCAGGTCACGCAGGCTGTCGTCTGCGCTGATCCGGTCGAGCAGGTCGAAGCCGTCGATGTCCGGCAGCGTCAGGTCGAGGATCATGCAATCGAAACGCATTTTCTTCAGAAGATCGAGCGCTTCCTTGCCAGTTCCTGCAGACTTGATGCGGACATCTTCATGACCGACCAGGGCGATGACCGCCTCGCGCTGCACCGGATCGTCCTCGACGATGAGCAGGTTGCGCTTGCCGCCGGTTACGAAATGCTGGATACGGCTGAATTCTTCCTGCATGCGGGCGGCGCTCACCGGCTTGTCGAGGAAGGAGATCGCGCCCTGTCGTAGCGCACGTTCCCGCTCTTTCTGCTCCGACATGACGTGCACCGGGATATGGCGCGTCGCCGGGTCGCGCTTGAGCCTGTCGAGGACCGCCAGGCCGTCCATGTCGGGCTGGTCGATGTCGAGCAGAATGGCGGTGGGGAGATAATCGCGCGTCAGCGTCAGCGCCGAATCGGCCTGCATGGTCACGATGCCCTTGAAGTTTTGTTCCCGGGCATGATCGAGCAGAGACTTGGCAAACCGCTGGTCGTCCTCGACAATCAGCACCGCCGGATCCCCTGGCGCGACCAGCGCCCGGTCGTCGAATGCCACTTCGGACAACTCTTCGGACACGTCATCCGCGGGCTGCTCGGCAACAGGCATCGTTTCCGCCTCCGTTGCGTCCGGCAGGGTCTTGCGCTCGCTGGCGTACACCACATTGGCCTTGAGGACAGGCGTCTGCGAATTGAGCTGGCATGGCAAGTCGGTATTGACGAATCCTTCGCGGCTGTAAGGCAGGTACAAGGTGAACGTGCTGCCGACACCCAGCTCGCTTTCCACCCGGATTTCGCCGGACAGCAGGCGCGCGAGTTCGCGGCTGATCGACAGGCCGAGGCCGGTGCCGCCGTACTTGCGCGCCGTACTGCCGTCCGCCTGCTGGAACGCTTCGAAGATCAGCTGCAGCTTGTCCGAAGCAATACCGACGCCGGTGTCCGTCACCGAGAAGGCGAGTACCGCATCGGCATGCGCAAGGTTCGGATGATCGGCGGTCCATCCGCTGTCGACCAGGCCGATGCGCAGGTCCACCTTGCCATTCGGTGTGAACTTGAAGGCGTTTGACAACAGGTTCTTCAGGATCTGCTGCAGGCGCGTGGTATCCGTCATCATC
>NZ_DAIUCO010000106.1:0-16100 GCF_036846085.1 Noviherbaspirillum sp.
GCGTTGATGGGGGGGGCGATCGCGATGGCCATAGGCGGTTTCATTGCGGCCAAGATCGCAAATCAGAATCAGCGCAATGACTACATTAAAGCCGAGAACGCCAAGCTCGATGCGGAAATCAAGGAAATTGCCACTCTTAAGCAGGAGATTGAGGCACTCAAAGCTCGGCAGCAAGCAGTTGAAGACTTGCAGAGCGACCGCAATCAGCCGGTTCACTTATTGGACGAGCTAGTGAAGTATGTTCCCGAAGGAATATATCTTCGTGCGTTGAAACAGGAGAATCAGCGGGTTGTACTCAACGGCTATGCTCAATCGAACGAGAGGGTGTCGGAATTGCTCCGCAATCTCGGAAATAACTCTTCATGGCTCGAACGTCCAGATTTGATCGAGATACGCTCGACCGCCATCGGACAGGGTAGGGATGCGAAAAAGGTCTTCGACTTCACTGTCAATGTCGGCATCAAGAGGCCGCGTGACAAGGAGCAGGCAGTACCGACTGCGCCTGGGAAGCCCGGTGGTGCAGTCATCCCGGCTTCTGTGAGCGCCTCTTCCAAGAAGTCCTGATATGAGAGACGCAACATGGCAGATTTAAAGTTAATCGGAAAGTCGGTAGCTGCGCAGTTCAGCGGACTCAATGGTCGCGACCCGGCACAATGGCCTTTGATTCCAAGGCTGTTGTGCGGTGTCTTCATGGCTCTGGCCGTGCTTGCTCTTGGCTGGTTTGCCTATCTTCAAGGCCAACAGGAGACGCTTGAAGTTGGTGAAGCAGAAGAAGTGACATTACGCGATGCCTACAAAAGCAAGCTGCAGCAGGCTGTCAATTTGGACGGTTTGCGCAAGCAAAAAGAGCAAGTTGGTGGCTATGTCGCAACGCTAGAAAAGCAACTGCCTAGCAAAGCAGAAATGGATGCTTTGCTTTCAGATATCAACCAGGCGGGACTCGGTAGAGGCCTCCAATTTGAGTTGTTCAAGCCTGGACAGGTCATTGTTAAAGACTACTACGCTGAGTTACCAATCGAGATCAAGGTGACGGGCAATTATCATGATGTCGGTTCGTTCACCAGTGACATTGCCAACTTGCCACGGATCGTAACACTCAATAATTTAAACTTGGCCGCTGGAAAAGATGGCGCACTAAGCTTGGATGCCGTCGCAAAAACCTTCCGTTATTTGGATCTTGATGAAGTGGCTGCGCAAAGGAAAGCTGCTGCGGACTTGGCTGCTAAAGGCAAGGGAGGAAAGAAATGAGCATATATCGCATGCTTTCCTGCTCAGCATTCATACCATTCGTCTTGGCGACGTCAGGTTGTGGAGACGGTGGTGTACAAGAAGTTCGTGAATGGATGGATGAAACTCGAAAACAAACCGTTGTAGCTGTTCCCAAGTTAAGCGAGCCGAAGAAATTCACACCGTTTGTGTATGCCGTTAAGGATGATCTTGATCCTTACAACCCTGTCAAGTTGTCGATAGCACTTGCCAAGCTAAAACCAAATACAGGAACTGGACTTCAACCGGATCTTGAGCGGCGACGCGAACCGTTAGAAGCTTATCCGCTCGACACTCTCAAGATGGTAGGCACGTTGGAAAAACCTGGCCTGAATTATGCGCTGATACAAGTCGAAAAATCGGTTTTCCAAGCCAAGGTTGGGCAATACATTGGCCAAAATTTCGGGATGATTACCAAAATTACGGATGCCGAAGTCGAAATCAAAGAAATCGTTCGCGATGCGGCTGGCGAGTGGACCGAGCGTAAAGCAACGTTAGAGTTGCAGGAGAATAGCAAATGATTGCGTTTGAAAAAAATTATCAAAACCTTGGCGCAGTCGCCCGCAAAGCAATGTTTGCAAGCGCATTGGCCTGCATGGCGCTTGTTTGCACATCCGCTGCTGCGCAGGAAAATTCCATCGAGTCAATCAGCGCCAACCAGCAGGGTTCAAACGTTGTTGTCAAAATCGCGATGAAGAATCCCGTTGCGAAGCCGCCTATCGGCTTTTCCATCACCAGCCCTGCACGTATTGCTCTGGATTTTTCCGGCACCAACAACTTGATTGGCAAGACGAATCAAGAGATCGGCTTGGGTGATGTACGTAATGTCAACGTAGTCCAAGCAGGCGAGCGATCACGGCTCGTATTCAATCTGTCCCGGCCGCTCAATTATGCCACTGCAATTGACGGAAACATGGTCGTGGTCACGATCGACGGTTCCGGCAATATCGCTACTCCGGTCAATGCTGTCGGCATCCCGGTGCAAAATAGCGCCGCACCGACAGGCAAGCAGGCGCTGCGCGACATCGATTTCAGGCGGGGCGCCAATGGTGAAGGACGGGTAGTCATCGATTTGCCGAGCAACCAAGTTGGCGTGGACGTCAAGCAGCAGGGTCAGTCGATTGTTATCGACTTCATGAAAACCAGCCTTCCGGAGGTTTTGCGCCGGCGCCTTGATGTCACCGACTTCGCTACGCCGGTTCAAACAATCACCACCACTTCGCAGGGTGACAATGTGCGGATGGTCATTGAACCGAAGGGTTTGTGGGAACACAGCGCCTACCAGAGTGATACTCAACTGGTAGTGGAAGTAAAACCGATCAAGGAAGAACCGAACAAGCTTACGCAAGGAACGCAGGGATATCGCGGCGAACGTCTGTCGCTGAATTTTCAGAACGTTGAGGTAAGGGCTGTGCTGCAGGTGATTGCTGACTTTACCGGCTTGAACATCATCACCAGCGATACAGTGAGCGGCAACCTGACTTTGCGTTTGAAAGACGTGCCTTGGGACCAGGCGCTGGATATTGTCATGCAGGCCAAAGGTTTGGATATGCGCAAGAACGGCTCTGTGTTATGGATTGCGCCCAAGGATGAACTGTTGACGAAGGAAAAGCTGGAGCTGGAGCAGCGAGCGCAGATTGCCGAACTGGAGCCGTTGAAAACTGAAATCTTCCAATTGAACTATCAGAAGGCGGAGTCGTTCAAGCAAGTATTCGGCATTGATGGCGACAGTAAGAATCGGATTCTGTCAAAACGGGGAAGCGCCGTCATCGATCCTCGTACGAACCAATTGTTTGTTACCGATATCACCTCGAAACTTGAGGAGATTCGCAAGCTGGTCCAGAAGACCGACATTCCGTCGAAACAGGTGTTGATCGAGGCCCGTATCGTCGAGGCTGACGACAAGTTCAGCAAAAATCTCGGCGCAAAGTTAGGCTTCAATGATGCACGAACACTGCGTGGCGGTGATTCAGGGTATCAAATCAGCGGGAATAACAGGCTCGCATTCACAGGAAATTATCTTGGGGTCGGTGAGACAACCGGGCAGGCGAGATTGACCGAGGGAAGCTATATACCGAATACGCAGTTCGTCAATTTGCCTGCGGGCGGTATTGGTGGATTGAATGCGGCTAGCATAGGAGTCAGCATCTTTTCAGCTGCGGCAAACCGTTTCCTTAATCTAGAGTTGTCGGCGCTCGAAGCGGATGGGAAGGGCAAGATCATTTCTAGTCCGCGCGTCGTAACCGCGGACCAGTTAAAAGCTTTAATCGAACAGGGCACGGAATTGCCATACCAAGTTGCTACCAGCAGTGGTGCCACTTCGATTGCGTTCCGTAAAGCAAATTTAAAACTTGAAGTTACGCCTCAAATAACACCGGACGGAAACATTATCCTCGACGTTGATGTGAATAAAGACAGTGTAGGCGTAGAGACCAGGGCTGGTTTTGCAATCGACACCAAGCATGTGAAAACACAAGTGTTGGTAGAAAACGGCGGAACGGTTGTGTTAGGAGGTATTTTCCAGCAAACCGAGCGTGAAACTGAGACGAAAGTGCCACTCTTTGGAGATATTCCGGTTGTTGGTAATCTGTTCAAGTCAAATTCACGGACGAATGACAAAACAGAATTACTTATATTTATTACTCCCAAAATTGTTGCAGAGCGGTTATCAGTACGTTGAATAAAAAAAGACCTTAGGGAAAATCATGAATCTTGTTAGAAATAAATTCTCGTTCGCTACTGTGGCGCGAATAGCGGTGGGCGCCCTATCAATAGCGATGCTCGCTTCTTGCGGTGGAGGAGGCGGCTCTCCGGGCGTCGCTGGCGGAGGAGGCAGTACTGGCACCACAAGGGAAGCAAAGCTCGCTTTAGCCGTTATTGATGGAAGTGGAGCGACAATTAGTACTCTGTCAGGCGGACAAAATGCGACTGCACGTGCAACTTTCTCTGATGGAAGCGGTGCACCGGTTTCGGGCGCAATTGTGACTTTTGAAGCGTCAGACGAGGCGCTACTGGAATTTACACCTGTTTCGAAATCCGCATTGACCGACAATGCGGGAGTAGCGGTGATTAACATCAAGCCGAAGACCTTTACATCAGCAGGCGCATTGACGATTAAAGCCAGTGCGATTAAAGGAACAGTTTCTGCAACGAGCTCGGCCAACATTGCTGTGGGTGCGGCGCCGTTGACGGTTGGAAATCTATCATGGAATCCCGCTCCAGTTGGGTCTTTGCCCGCGTTCAGCACTATTACGCTCAATGTGCCTGTAACTAGTGGTGGTCAGCCGGTTAGTACAGTGTCAGGACTGACACTGACTTCGCTATGTGTAGGTGATGGCGCCGCAACAATTGTCCCGGGTGCGGTTGTAAATGGCGTACAGATGGCGACATATACAAATAATGGTTGTAATCGCGGTACCGATACAGTCACAGCCTCCATCGGCAATTCCATGAAAACCATTTCGTTGAATGTGGATCCGGCAAACATTGGAACAATTCAATTCATTGGATCGGATCTTGCCGGGTCGTCGATTGTTCTAAAAGGTTCCGGAGGACTGGGGCGTAAAGAAGCAGCAATTTTGACCTTTAAGGTTGTAGATCAAAACAACAATGGGTTGGCTGGCGTAGATGTCAATTTCAGGGCTACTACTACAACTGGCGGACTTACCGTATTGCCTGCAAAAGGAACAACTGATGCAAGTGGCAATGTGACGACAACTGTATCCTCGGGCACTATCCCGACTCCGGTTCGTGTAATTGCAGAAGCAACACGCAATGGACGAATTATTAGTGGTTTGTCCGATTCCCTTACGGTATCGACAGGTTTGCCAATTCAGCGATTCATGTCATTTAGTGCAGACAAGTACAACATCGAAGGGTTGGAATATGATGGCGAAATAGCGAACGTTACAATTCGTTTGGCAGACCAATACGGTAACAAGATCGCTGACAACACGACGGTTAACTTTGTAACAGAAGGTGGGGCGATTGGCACATCTGCACAAGGCGCCTGCAACACGGTCGATGGTGGCTGTACGGTAAGGCTGCAGAGTCAACAATTCAAACCTGTCAACGGACGAGTGACTGTGCTTGCCTACGCTCAGGGAGTTGAGGACTTCGTGGATTCTAACGGCGATGGTCAATATTCCTGTGCCGTTGTCCGTGATGCTGACGGAAATGTGCCTGTCACCTATCGTCCTCTTGTTGATACATGCGTAAGCGGCGGAGAGCCACACACTGATATGGGCGATCCATTCCTGGATGCTGGTTCCTTGGCTAAGACTGCCGGCGTATCCGCAGGTACGCTTGACGGCAAATATGATGCAGTGAATGGTGATTTGCCTTTCCCATACAACAGCAGTACGTACAGTGCGAGCGGGAACGGCAAATGGGGAATTAACTATATCAGCCGCACTGCAGAGTTCGTGTTCAGCGGATCGTTCGCTACACTGATTCGGCAGGTTTGCAGCGCCAGCGGTTGCCGAGACTGGGCCCCTGCGGACGGCGATCCATCGATTATTCAAGGAGTGGGCGGCCCAGGTTGTTCGAGTAGAGAGTTGACGTTCCGTCTGATAGATGTAAACAACAATCCAATGCCAAACGAAACAAAAGTCGAAGCAGCCGATGCAAATAAGATTACGCCTCAAACGTTCTTTCCCGATAAAGTGCTCTCGACAAATGCAGTCGGAGGTACTTTCCATTCGGTCGTAATCAAAGCCAATGATCAGTGTGAACACGGCAACTTCTTAATCAAGGTGACAACACCAAAAGGCAATGGCAGTGCTTTTTCATTCCGATCGCAGTGACACGTAGCAATATATTTTTAGTGGGTCTCATGGGGGCCGGCAAGACAACCGTCGGCCGCGCCCTCGCAAAAAAGCTCAACAAGCGATTTGTAGACTCAGATCATGAAATCGAGGCGCGTACCGGCGCCTCGATTCCTTTGATCTTTGAAATTGAAGGCGAGGCCAGCTTTCGTCAGCGCGAGGCGGAAGTCATTCGCGACCTAACAGCAGAAGAGAACATCGTCCTTGCCACAGGCGGCGGTGCCATTCTCAAACAGGAAAATCGAGAATTCCTCAAAACCCGCGGCACCGTGATTTACCTGCGTGCCAGCGTCAATAGCATCTTGCATCGCACTGCGCACGACAAGAACCGACCGCTGCTGCAAACCGCCGATCCACGTCAGAAGATCGAGCAGTTGGCGCGCGAGCGGGAAGAGTTCTATCGCGAAGTTGCCCACATAATCGTGGAAACCGGGCGCCCTAACGTACAATTACTGGTTCAAGGCATCCTGGACCAGCTCGAAAGCGCTTCGGGCAACGATGGGCGGGACGATAAGACAGACCCCATTTCCTAGTATTCCCATGACGATGCAACAAACCGACCCGATAACGCTGCAAGTGGACCTGGGGGATCGCAGCTATCCGATCAGCATAGGACAATCACTGCTATCGCGCGGGGATTTGATCGCGCAGCACGTGCCGGGTGCGCGGGTCGCCGTCGTGACCAACACCACCGTTGCACCCCTCTACCTGGACCAATTGCACACCACACTTTCCGCGGCTGGAAAATCGGTCACCAGTATTGTCCTGCCCGATGGCGAGGAAGAGAAAAACTGGTCCAGCCTGATGAAGGTATTTGACGTACTTCTGGCGGAGAAATGCGACCGCAAAACCACGCTGGTGGCGTTGGGCGGCGGCGTGATCGGCGACCTGACCGGTTTCGCAGCGGCGACCTACATGCGCGGCGTTCCTTTCATACAGATACCGACGACCCTGCTGGCGCAGGTCGACTCTTCCGTCGGCGGCAAAACAGGGATCAATCATCCGCTCGGCAAGAACATGATCGGTGCGTTTTACCAGCCGCAGGCCGTGATCGCCGATACCGGAACACTGAAAACCTTGCCCGCACGCGAGCTATCGGCCGGGCTGGCCGAAGTGATCAAGCACGGGGCCATCATTGATGCTCCATTCTTTGATTGGATCGAATCGAATATCGACAAGCTGATGGCTAAAGATTCTGCCGCACTGGCCCATGCAATACGCCGCTCCTGTGAGATCAAGGCCGATGTCGTACGCCAGGATGAGCGCGAGGGCGGTCTCCGCGCAATTCTGAATTTCGGCCATACCTTCGGTCATGCCATCGAGTCCGGGCTTGGTTATGGCGAGTGGCTGCACGGGGAAGCGGTGGGGTGCGGAATGGTGATGGCAGCCGATTTGTCCCATCGCATGGGCTTCATTGATGCTGCGGCAAAAGCACGCGTCACATCTCTGGTAAAGGCCGCCAATCTGCCAGTCGTCGCGCCTGATCTCGGCGCCGATCGGTGGCTGGAGTTGATGCAGGTCGACAAAAAGAATGAGGGCGGCAAGATGAAGTTCATTTTGATCAAGCCGCTTGGAACGCCGGTGATCATGACGGTACCCGAGAGCGTGTTGCTTGAAACGCTCAAGGCATGCGTGTGATGAGAACCTCAATCGGCATGGCCGCATAAAATGAATCTCGAGGCGCATCTCGCACCGTATGCTGCCTTCTCCTCGGCGTCTCCCGGACGTCGCTTTCCCGAATCGACGCCGTCATCGCGCACCGAGTTCCAACGGGACCGGGACCGCATCATTCATTCCACGGCTTTTCGGCGCCTGGAATACAAGACCCAGGTATTCGTCAATCATGAAGGGGATTTGTTCCGTACCCGCCTGACGCATAGCATCGAGGTTGCCCAGATCGCTCGGTCGATCGCAAGGAATCTGCGGTTGAATGAAGATCTCGTCGAGGCGATCTCACTGGCTCACGATCTCGGGCACACGCCTTTCGGCCATGCCGGGCAGGATGCATTGAATGCCTGCATGAAGGACTACGGCGGTTTTGAACACAATCTGCAAAGTCTGCGCGTGGTCGATGAATTGGAAGAGCGGTACGGCGCCTTCGACGGTTTGAACCTGACGTTCGAAACGCGCGAAGGCATCCTGAAGCATTGCTCGCTGAAGAATGCAAAAAAGCTGGGCGATGTCGGTCGGCGCTTTATCGACAAGAAGCAGCCGACGCTGGAAGCGCAGCTGGCGAATCTGGCGGATGAAATTGCCTACAACAATCATGATATCGACGACGGTTTGCGGTCCGGCTTACTGACAACGACCCAGCTCGACGACATCGATTTTTATGCACGGCACCGCAAGGAAGTGGAAGCATCGTTTCCGGGTATCTCCGGGCGTCGCGCGATACATGAAACCATACGCCGCATGATCAATGCTCTGGTGATCGATCTTATCGATACATCACGCGCGCGGATTCAGGATGCCGAGGTGAAAACTGTTGATGACGTCCGCAACAGCACTGCACTGATTGCGTTTTCCGATGACATGAACACGGAAGCGGCGCTACTGAAGCGGTTCCTGCGTGACAATCTGTATCTCCATTACCAGGTCAACCGGATGACCAGCAAGGCGCGCCGCATCGTTCGGGAGCTTTTTGAAGCGTTCATGCAGGAGCCGCGTTTGCTGCCGCCGGACTATCAGGTCATGCAAGGCAACGAGCAGGAACGGTTGCAGTGGCAGGCGCGCAAGGTCGCGGATTACATCGCCGGCATGACCGATCGCTACGCCATGCGCGAACATCGCCGCCTGTTCCAGGTGGATGAAATTTAACCGCCGATTTATTCGAGCGCCCGCAGCGGATGCGCCCACTCCGGCCAGGCTGATTGGAAATAGCGATCGACGCTTTCGCGGGTAACCTCGTGAAGATGCCGCGGCTGCCATTGCGGCGCATTGTCCTTGTCGATCACCAGTGCGCGAATTCCTTCCGTCACTTCTCCCTGTTCAAAGCTTCGCCGCACCATTGTCCTTTCCATCCGCAGGCAATCCGCCAGGCTCATGCCGGCACCGCGGCGTAACTGCTCGAGCGTAACGCACATCATCAGCGGCGACCGTTTATGCATCGTCGCCACTGTTCGCTGGGCAAATGCATCATCATCTGCTGCCAGCGAGGCCATGATGGCGCGCACGTCATCGTGCTGAAAGTGGCGGTCGATCGCAGCACGGTTCCTGGCGAGTACGCTTTGGTCAGGCAGTGCATGCGATGCATACGGTTCGGCAAATCGTGCGACGCTCTCCCGGACATCGCTCACAGCGGATGTCTCCAACAACTGCAAAAGCGCCCCAATCTGGTCCGCAGGGATGAATACATCGGCCAGATCTGCATGGATCGCGTCGGCTGCGCCGATTGTTTCTCCCGTTATGCCGAGATAAACACCGAGCCTGCCGGGAGTCCGCGAAAGGAAGAAGCTGCCGCCTACGTCCGGGAACAGGCCAATGTTCACTTCCGGCATGGCCATCTTCGTCCGTTCGGTGACGATACGCATCCGGTTGGCAGGGCCGGCTTGTGCGATCCCCATCCCGCCACCCATGACAATCCCGTCCATCAGCGCTATATACGGCTTGGGATAGTGATGAGTCAAATGATTCAATGCATATTCTTCGGTAAAAAAATCCTCGATCAGCATGCTGCCGGATTGCGGCGTCGCCTTGCCGGCATCAAAGAAAAAGCGGATGTCCCCACCTGCGCAGAACGCCTTCTCACTCGTGCTGCGCACGACCACCGCGGCGATGGCCGGGTCGTCGCGCCACGACAGCAATACCTGCGTGAAGGCGCGAACCATATCAAGGGACAGGGAATTGAGCGCCCTCGGCCGGTCAAGCGTGATAAAGCCGATGTTGTTCCGGACAGCGGAAATAATGTGAGCAGTCATGATGAGGGTGTTTTATGTAATTGCAGCTATTTTATCGGCACCGTCCCGATGCTGCAGTCGTCCTGCGGACATTTGCAAAGTGCGGCCGCAACAGGAAAAGGGCGCAACCCGTGCGCCCTTTTCCTGTTGCCGATTGCCGCCTGAATCAGGCCGCCGGCAAGTCTTCCGTCATGCGCTTGATCGCCTCATGCTGGTGGTCCTGCATCTTGCCCTTGTACTTCAATACCTGCCTATCCAGCTTGTCGATCAACGAATCGATTGCTGCATACAGATCTTCTGCAAAGCTTTCGACATGGATTACATTGCCTCTCACGCGCAGATTGACTTCAGCTCTTTGCCTTTTATCTTTTTCAGAGGGTTTTTCGACTCCCAGAATCACCGCAACATCGATGACATGATCGAAATGGCGGAGTACCCGATCCAGTTTGCTTGTTACGTACTGGCGAATGGCTGGAGTCAATTCGAGATGTTGTCCACTGATCATGAGATTCATACAGCACTCCTATGGATAGTGTCGCTGGCGGTTCGCAACGTGTCCGCGTAGAGGACTACGCCGGAACACAGCAACGGATGGCAACTACAAAGGAACAACCTAGAGAGATTTTCGCAGATTGACAGGGGGGATTTTCAACGCTTCACGGTACTTGGCGACGGTTCTCCGCGCAACGACCATACCTTGTTCCCCTAACATATCCGCGATCTTGCTATCTGAGAATGGATTCTTGGGGTCTTCAGCTCCTATCAATTGTTTGATGAGCGCTCGTATCGCTGTCGACGAGGCTTCACCCCCTGCTTCCGTCGCGACATGGCTGCCGAAAAAGTATTTGAGCTCGAACATGCCATGGGGGGTCAACATGTACTTCTGTGTTGTCACACGAGAAATGGTGCTCTCGTGTAAACCCAGTGTATCAGCAATTTCACGCAAGACAAGGGGCCGCATCGCTACCGCGCCGTGCGAAAAGAAGTTGCGCTGCCGGTCCACGATCGCTTGTGCGACGCGCAAGATCGTGTCGAAGCGTTGACGCATATTCTTGATCAGCCATTTGGCCTCCTGGAGCTGCGAAGTAAGTGACCCCTCACCTTTACTTTGCTTCAGGATATTGGCATACAGGGCATTGACCCGAAGACGCGGCATGACATCATGATTCAACATGACCTGCCAGCCGTTCTTGGTCTTTTTGACAATGACATCCGGGACCACGAAGTCCGACGTATCGGAGGCGAACGCCGCACCGGGGTGCGGATTGCATTGCTTGATGATCGTCTGTGCCTCACGCAGATCTTCGTCGTCGCAATCCAGGATTTTCTTGAGCTTGTTGAAGTCGCGCTGGGCGAACAGCGTCAGATGTTCTTCGACGATCGTCAAAGCCCGGCGGCGCGTCACCAGCGGCACCTTCGGAAAGCGCCGGATCTGGATTGCCAGGCATTCCGATGGCGTGCGTGCGCCGACGCCCGCCGGATCGAAACTTTGCAGCATCTTCAGCGCCACCGACAATTCTTCAATCTCGATCCCGAGTTCTTCCGGCAGTCGCGCATGAATTTCTTCCAGCGGTTCTTCCAGGTAGCCGTTGTCGTTGAGCGCGTCAATCATCAACTCAAGCAGCGCGCGATCCCGCATTTCCCTTACCGATACCCGCATCTGTTCGAGCAGATGTTCGCGCAAGGTGGTTTCGTGCGCTTCCAGCTGGGGCCGCGCATCATCGTCCTCCGGCGCTTTCGAGGTGCGCGCCACATCGTCGAAGCTCCATTCCGCTTCGCCTGCAGCAGGCGTGTCCGCTCCATCGCCGCCTTCGAAGGGCCGGTCGGTGTCCTCACCGGCAGCCGATCCGGCATCGTTGGGTACGGGTGTATCCGGTTGGGTGCCCTGGGGGCTGATTGCACCGTCGGCCAGCAGGCGGATGGAATGATCCAGCGGATCATCGACGCGCTCGAGCATCGGGTTGTCCGACAAAATCTGCTCCAGCTCCTGATGCAGTTCAAGCGTCGACAATTGCAGCAGCCGGATCGATTGCTGCAGCTGGGGCGTCAGCGCCAGATGTTGGGAAATACGGAGTTGAAGGGTTTGTTTCATAGCAGCCGTGCTTCCATTACATGCGGAAGTGTTCTCCCAAATAAACGCGGCGTACCGATTCATCCGCGATGATGTCGTCCGGGCGGCCGCTGGCAAGCACAGCGCCCTGGTTGATGATGTAGGCACGATCACAGATGCCCAGTGTCTCCCGGACGTTGTGGTCCGTGATCAGCACGCCGATTCCGCGTTCCTTCAGGAAGCGCACGATCCGCTGGATCTCGATGACCGCGATCGGGTCGACGCCTGCGAAGGGCTCATCAAGCAGCACGAATCGCGGGTTCGTCGCCAGCGCACGCGCAATCTCGACGCGGCGGCGCTCGCCGCCCGACAGCGACAGCGCCTGGTTTTCCCGCAGCTTTTCGATCTGCAACTCGGCCAGCAATGTATTCAGTCGCTTCTCGATCGCCTGCCGCGACAACGGCTTGCCATTGTCCCGCTGCAGCTCCAGCACGGCGCGAATATTGTCTTCCACCGTCAGCTTGCGGAAGACCGATGCCTCCTGCGGCAGGTAGGACAGGCCCAGCACAGCGCGCCGATGAATCGGCAGGCGCGATATCGCGACGCCATTCAGATCGATCTCACCGGCATCGGAAGGAACGAGGCCGACGATCATGTAGAACGACGTCGTCTTGCCTGCGCCGTTGGGGCCGAGCAGTCCGACCACTTCGCCGCTTTCCACCTGCAGTGATACGTCACGCACCACTTGCCGGGTTCCGTAACTTTTCTGCAATCCGCGAACGACCAGGGTGCTTGCCATGTCACTGACCCTTGGATTCGGTGCGCGGCTGAATCACCGCCCTGATACGCCCGCTACCGTTCTTGGCGTTGCCTGCCGGTGCATTGTTGACGGTAAAAAACTCTGCCCGGCTATCGTAGGAAATGAATTCACCTTCGACTTCATCCGTCGGCTTGTTGCCTTCCAGGCGGCGAATTTTTGCGTTTGAAAACAACTTGACCACTTCTGCCTTGCCATCGTATTCGATGCGTTCGGCTTGACCTTCAACCCACAGATTCGGGCCGCCGTCACGTTTCTGGCGGAACGTCGCTACGCCGCCGGCGGGCGCAAGCAATGTTGCATATTGATAGCCTGCCGGGTCTTGCGTGACGACCAGTTTGCCTGCCTTCATGATCATGGTGCCCCTGGTCAGGACGACGTTGCCGCTGAAGGTATTGATCTGCTTGACGTCGTCATACGCCATTCGATCCGCTTCAACCTTGGTCGGCTGTTCCGAGTCGGCTTTCTCGGCATGGGCAGGAGGATTTACGCCCACGCAAAGCATCCAGACGGACAGGAGCAAAAAACGTTTCATGAAAAGAGTCTTTCTTAATGCCTCAATGTATACCGGTCTATCGTGCCGGGGCTTGATACGTGCCATGGACATTGCTCGAAAGCTGAAACTCGCGTGTCGCGTTATTGGCAATCATGCCCACGCCCGTCAGTCTTGATTGCCCCACGGTGATATCAACCGGTTTGTGCGTCTTGATCACGTCGTCGTCGGGCAATACAAGCAGATATTCCGACTCGGCATGCATCCGTTCCCCCGTCGGCGACGCAGGCCGATCCATCCGGACATTATCGTAAAGATGCACTTCGCTAACGTCACTCACGACCCGTGCGCGGTCCGCCCGCAACGTGATCGGCGGCTCTTCGCCCTGCCGCAGATTATTGACCACCGGCTTGACGATGTCATAGGAATCGTCCACCGGGTTATGCGTCATCCTTTCGCCCGCCATGTGATATTGCACGCCGCCGTCCTTGGACATTTTTACGTAATTGAATTTTTCCACGTAAAAATCAGGTTCGGTGCGCGTCACATTGGGTATATCTTCGCTGGCGGAGCGCCGCATGACTTCAAGCAGCCAAAAACTGCCGAGCGCCAATGCAATCATCGGCGCCATGATGACGAACAGGCGAAACCGCCTTGTCGAACGCGCTTCGTTCATTTCAGGTACGGCGCCAGCGCCGCCTCGTAATTTCCCTGCGCCTTCAGGATCAGGTCGCACAATTCCCGTGCCGCGCCGCGCCCGCCGAAAGCCTCGGTCACATAGTGCACGCGTGAACGCACCTCGATATGCCCGTTCGGAACGCTGGCTGCGAAGCCGACACGTGTCAGTATCGGCAGGTCGATGACATCGTCGCCGACGAAGCCGGTTTCATCCTCCGTGCAACCGGTATCCGCCAGCAGTTGCTTGAACGCCGCGTACTTGTCATGCACGCCCTGGTAAAGATGATGGATCCCGAGATCGGTCGCACGGCGCGCAACGATGTCCGACTTGCGGGCGCTGATGATTGCCGTCGCCACGCCGGATTGCTGGAGAAGCTTGATGCCATGCCCGTCAAGCACATTGAAGGTTTTGATTGCCTCGCCATCCGGTCCGTAATGGAGGCTGCCGTCGGTCAGAATGCCGTCAACATCGAAGATCATCAGTCGTACACCGGCTGCCCGGGCAACCAACTGGTCATTCATCAGATCACCTTGGCGCGGGTAAGGTCATGGATATGCAATGCCCCGACCAGCTTTCCGTTGACATCCGCGACCAGCAGCTGATTGATGCGGAATTGCTCCATGATCTCGACGGCTTCAACCGCAAGCTGGTCCGGGCCGATGGTGCGCGGATTGGCATGCATCACATCGGCGATCACGAGCTTCGTGAAATCCTGTACCTGTCCGATCAATCGCCGCAGATCGCCGTCGGTGAAAATACCGATGGCGCGATAGTCCTGGTCCACCACGGCAGTCATCGCCATGCCTTTCTGGGTGATTTCAAACAAGGCATCCGACAGCGACACGTCGGCCGTGACGGAGGGAATCGCGTTGCCGCTGCGCATGACGTCGCGAACATGGGTCAGCAGGCGCCGGCCCAGTGCGCCACCGGGATGGGAGCGTGCGAAGTCTTCTTCCTGGAAGCCGCGCGCATCCAGCAGCGCTACCGCCAGGGCGTCGCCAAGGGCCAGCGTGGCGGTCGTGCTCGCGGTAGGCGCCAGATTGAGCGGACATGCCTCCTTATCGACCCTCACATTCAGGTGGACATTGGCGAGCTGGGCGAGATTGGACGACTCATTGCCGGTCATGGCGATCAGGCGTGCGCCCATTCGCTTAATAATCGGCACGATGGCGAGCAGTTCGGCAGTTTCGCCGGAATTGGAAATGGCAACAAAGGCATCGTTTTCGGTCACCATGCCGAGGTCGCCGTGGGCCGCTTCCGCAGGATGGACGAATAGGGCAGGGGTGCCGGTCGAGGCGAGCGTGGCGGCGATCTTGCGCGCGATATGGCCCGACTTGCCCATGCCTGACACCACGACACGGCCGCTGCATTGCAATAGCATTTCGACGGCGTGGGCAAAGGCAGCACCGGTCTCGGTGGACAGCCGATCTTTCAATGCGGCAATCGCATCCGCTTCGATCTGCAGCGTTTCGCAAGCCAGTTCAACCGCTCGCTGCGCGGTTTTTTCGTCGAAAGCTTTCGGCAAGGTTTTTGCATGGGGTACACTCATGCCGGAAGTATAAACGAATTAGTAAAGCAAAAAACCTGCCAGTTAGAACAAAAAAATCGGCCTTGATGCCGCTCAATGGGACGGCTGGCGCCGGCGTTAAATCCCCATATTCCATCACCCATGTTTTCGGCACTCGAACTTACCCTCATCCTGCTCGCGGCTGCCGTACTCGGCGTTGTTGCCTTCCGGATGCTCCACTTGCCGCCGATGCTCGGTTATCTCGCAGTCGGTATCGTCATCGGTCCGCACGGGTTCGGCTGGGCGAGTGAGAATGCGACGACCCACTCGCTGGCGGAATTCGGTGTCGTATTCCTGATGTTTTCCATCGGCCTCGAGTTTTCGTTGCCAAAATTGTCCTCGATGCGCCGCATCGTATTCGGCCTGGGCGTGGCGCAGGTCTTCCTCACGATTGCCGCCGTCATGCTGTTCGGCTGGCTGACGGCGGTCCTGCTGCCGCAACTGATGAATATCAGCTGGCGCGCCGCCGTCGCGCACGGCGGTGCGCGGGCAAAGTCGTCGACCGC